>URNJ01000042.1 GCA_900549215.1 uncultured Collinsella sp. | reverse complement strand
CGTTGGGGCCAGGCCCGATTTTGCCTCTTGACAATGTCCTGCTCATATTAAAAGGCAGCCCAGCCCTTCTCTTTGCGAGACAAGGAGAAGGCGCAGCCGACGGCAAACAAAACACCGAGGTTTCCAATGATTACCTCGCCGAGACCCTTAAATACCGAGAAGAACGTAAAGAGCGGCGAAGCGGCATACCAGTCCCAATTAACGCCAAGGGACACAAGGGTCAGTTCGGTCGTAAAAACGCTACCGATACCCAAAAAGAGACCGGAAATGGCAATGAGCGTAATCGGAACGAGCATTGCCTTTCCGAACGATTGAAATTTTTCTTTCATCGATTCCCTCCTCAATGATCCTCCATAAACGACTATTGCACCCCACGTCCCCACACAGGCGAAACGGAAGACATGTTCGGCAATAGAAACAAGGTGATTGTAGAAAGGGCGCATAAAATGCGCATCGACATCGCGTAATACGGTTAAATCGACCGACGATTGCAAGTATTTACGAATCCGTAAACGGCAGCAAATAGGCAGCGAACGGCAATCTGCAGTGTAGGACAGTCCCCGCAGGCCGACAATTGCCGGTATTTTGGCTCATATTTATTGAATTGTTGCTCGCCCAAAAGTACGGAGCATCAACGCGCCCCTAAGCCAGCCCCAGCAATATGCCCGCCGAATGCACGACAAACGCCACGATCCAGGCGACCGTCACCTGAAACGCGAACACGGCAACGGCATAGCGCGCGCCCAGCTCGCTCTTGACGGCGCCGATGGACGCCACGCAGGGCGGGTACAGCAGCGTAAAGACCAGGAACACGTAAGCGGTAAACGGCGAAAACATAGTTGACAGCACCGCGGGAGAGGTTGCGCCCAAAAGCACCGTGAGCGTCGAGATGACGCTCTCCTTGGCAATAAGTCCGGTGACGAGCGCCGTGGATGCGCGCCAGTCGCCAAAACCGAGCGGGGCCAACACCGGCGCGATGATGCTACCCAGACCGGCAAGCAGGCTTTGCGACTGGTCGGCGACCACGTTAAAGCGGATATCGAACGTTTGAAGGAACCAGATGACCACCGTAGCGGCAAAGATAATGGTAAAGGCCTTGGTGATGAAGTCCTTGGCCTTATCCCATGCCAGCATCACCGTCGTCTTGACGCTCGGTAGGCGGTAATTGGGAAGCTCCATGATAAACGGCACCGGGTCGCCCTTAAAGGCAGTGCGGTTGAGCACCAGGGCGGCAATGCAGCCGACCACGATGCCGATCAGATAGAGCGAGACCATGGCGGGGACCGTCGCCTGCGGGAAGAATGCTCCGCACAGCAAGCCGTAAACCGGCAACTTGGCCGAGCAGCTCATAAACGGCGTGAGCATGACCGTCATCTTGCGGTCGTGCTCGGATGGGAGCGTACGGGTCGACATGATAGCCGGCACGGTGCAGCCAAAACCGACGAGCATGGGCACGAAGCTGCGGCCCGACAGGCCAAAGCGACGCAACACCTTATCCATGACAAAGGCCACGCGCGCCATGTAGCCCGAGTCTTCCAGAATGGAGAGGAACAAGAAGAGCACGACGATAATCGGCAGGAAGGTCAGCACGCTGCCCACACCCGTAAGCACGCCGTCGACAGCCAGCGAGCGCACCACGTCGTTAGTTCCGAATGCCTTGAGGCCCGCATCGGCCGAGGCGATGATGGCAGCGATACCGTCCTCCATGAGTCCCTGCAACGCCGCGCCGATTACGCCAAACGTCAGCCAAAAGACGAGGCCCATGATCACCAGAAACGCCGGAATGGCTGTGTAACGACCTGTCAGGATGCGGTCAATCTTGACGGAGCGCACGTGCTCGCGGCTCTCGTGCGGCTTGACGACGCAACGCCCGCACACGTCGCCGATAAAGCTAAAGCGCATATCGGCCAGCGCGGACAGGCGGTCGGTGCCGGCCTCGCCCTCCATCTGGGTAATGATGTGCTCGATAGCGTCGAGCTCGTTACGATCCAGGTGAAGCGCCTCGGTCACCAGCTCATCGCCCTCGACCAGCTTGGTCGCCGCAAAACGCACCGGAATGTGGGCCGTCACGGCATGGTCCTCGATCAGGTTGGCAATGCCGTGGATGCAGCGATGCAGTGCACCGCCGTCCGGGCCATCGGGCGCGCAAAAGTCCAAGCGGCCGGGGCGCTCGCGGAACCGCGCCACATGCAGGGCATGGTCCACCAGCTCGCCGATACCCTCGTTTCGCGCGGCGCTAATGGGAACGACCGGCACGCCCAACAGACTCTCGAGCAGGTTGACGTCAATGGCGCCGCCGTTGGTCGTCACCTCGTCCATCATGTTGAGCGCGATGACCATAGGACGGTCAAGCTCCATGAGCTGCAGTGTCAGGTACAGGTTACGCTCAATGTTGGTGGCGTCAATGATGTCGATGATGGCGTCCGGGCGCTCGTCAAGGATGAACTGACGGCTCACGACCTCTTCGCCTGTGTACGGCGACAGGGAGTAAATGCCAGGCAGGTCGGTAACGCTCGCCTCGGGATGGTTACGGATGGTGCCATCTTTGCGGTCGACCGTCACGCCGGGAAAGTTACCGACGTGCTGGTTGGAGCCCGTCAGCTGGTTGAATAACGTGGTCTTGCCGCAGTTTTGGTTGCCGGCGAGGGCAAAGTGCAGCGGCGCGCCCTCGGGCACGGCCGTCTTTGCCGCACGGGGCGAATACGTCCCCTCGCCCAGGGCCGGATGCTCCGTCGTGCCGATTGCGGCGTTAGCGCGCGGACCCGTATCGGTGTCGTGAATACCCACGAGCTCGATGCGAGCGGCATCGTCCTTGCGCAGCGTCAACTCGTAGCCACGCAGGCGAATCTCGAGCGGATCGCCCATGGGGGCGTACTTCATCATGGTGACTTCGGTGCCCGGCGTTAGACCCATGTCCAAAATATGCTGTCGGAGTGCCTGATCGTCCGATGCCACCGATGCGACAACGGCGTCCTTTCCAATCTCGAGTGTATCGAGCTTCACGTCCGTGTTCCTCCCCCGGCGCCCACTGGGCGTTGCATTTATGTTCACCATGGCTAACCGTTTGCCATGGCTAACCAATTTATCCATGCATGATAGCGCGAACATACAGCAACGTTCAATCGGCAGATTGGTGCAGGGGGACGGATTACTTTGCACCAAGCCCTTGACAGCTAGAACGATGCCGATGTCTTGGAACCAACAGCAAAAGCCCGCCAGAGCAAGCAAGGTGCCTTGAGGCAAGGCGGCATAGACCTTCTGGTCATGCCGCCGAAATTGAAAGGCAGATTGCCGTCCTGGCGGGTTTGCAGCGTCATGCGGTTACGGCGTTTGGTAAAACGCCGTAACTAAAACCCGCGGCGCTCCAGGAAGCGGAAGGCTAGGCGAATCCAAGGGCGGACTGCCACCTGCTTGTCCTCGTTGTCGACCGCGGTGTTGGCGTTGCCGAGCGAAAGGCCGTGACCACCCTGGTCGAAGACGTGCATCTCGCATGCAACGCCCTCCTCGGCCATGCGCTGCGCAAACGGGTAGACCTGCGCGATCGGCGCCGTCTTGTCGTCGGACACGCCCCACACAAAGGTCGGTGGCATCTGACGCGAAACATGCGTGGTGGGGCAGATATCGGCCAGATGCTCGTCAGTTGCCTCGCCGCCCGTCACCATCGACAGGTAGTCGTTGAGCAAATCGCGCCCCGTCTTGCCACCCGTCTTGGGCACACGCAAGTCAATGCGCGGATCGCGCGTCTGCATGTCGCGCACATAGGCAAAGTCGAGCAATGGATAGCCCAGCACCACGGCATCGGGACGAATGTCGTCCGGACGCGCCCCGGCAAGTGCCGCAAAGGGGCCGGTCTTCCACTGTGTTGCCAGCGAGGCGCAAATCATGCCGCCAGCAGAAAAGCCCACGACGCACACGCGCTTAGGATCGACATGCCACTCGTCGGCGTTGGCGCGCACCGTGGCGACCATCTTGGCAAGATCTGCCTGGGGGTACGGAAAGCTCACGTCACCCGTAGAACTCGTGACATAGTTGAGCACAAAGGCCTGGTAACCGTGATCCAAAAATGCAAACGCCACCGGGTCCTGCTCGTGCGGAGCGATATGCGTAAACCCGCCTCCGCCGCAGATGATCACCGCGGGGCGGCGGCCATTCGGTTTTTCGGGCAGCGGCTCGGCACCCAAATACGTAAACGTCGCCGGATAATCCTCGGTCGGCTCCTCGCCCCACAGCGCATGGTTCTCGACAATCATATGTGCTCCCTTCGCGCAAATTATGCGCCCTTGTTTTTCGCCTTCAAGCGTACCCCACTTGAACCCGTGGCGCAGAAACACTCCGGCAATAAGTTTCCCTTCAACTGATATATCACATAATCCCAGTTCAGAGGTATCGTTGAGCAGCGTAGAATAGGGGCGTTGACCAAGCCGCGAAACACATGTGAAACGTTTCCGGCAAACCAAACGCGCGATATGCGCCTATTTAAGTTGGAGGCAACTATGGGTCTGCTCGATTCGCTTAAGTCCACCTTCACCTCGACCGGCGAGGCGTCCGTTCCGCCCGCAGCAAGCTTCGCTACCCGCGAAGGCGTCATCTATGCCCCCGTCAACGGCGTGCTCGTCAACCTGAACGAGGTTCCCGACGAGACGATCGCCTCGGGCATGCTTGGCCAGGGCTATGGCATCGAGCCCATTACCGGCACCATCTATGCGCCCGCCAACGGCCGCATCGGTGCCACCACTGTCACCAACCACTCCATCGGCATGATCACCGAGGACGGCCTGCGCGTGTTCATCCATGTTGGCCTGGGCACCGTGGAAATGAACGGCAAGGGTTTTGCCCGCTTTGTCGAGATGGGCGATGTGGTCAAGGCAGGCCAGCCGCTCATCAGCTTCGACCGCGAGGCCATTAAGGCCGCTGGTCACGAGGACATCGTGACCGTCATCGTCTCCGAGCTCGATCGTCTTAAGAGCATCGACCACGTCGGCGAGTCTGGAACGCTTATCGGCGGCACCCCGCTCGTCAAGCTTGGCGACCCGCTGCTGGTTGCCAAGACCAAGTAGCCAGGCCCCGCGCCACACAGCCAAAAGGCACCTCGTCAAGCGCCCGCGACCATTTGGCCGCGGGCGCTTTTCGTTTGAAAAACCATCCCGCCAATGCTTTATCTGTATAGCCCAAATGAGCCGAGCTGCTAGAATATCGAACTGTATGGATAACTATCATTCAACCGTTATGGGAGGATACGTGAACCGCACCAAAATCGCGCAGCTCTATGCCGATGCCGAGTCGCTCGGCGGCCACACCGTCACCGTCGCCGGCTGGGTCAAGTCCGTCCGCGACATGAAGAACTTTGGCTTTGTTACGCTCAACGACGGCAGCTGCTTCCGCGACCTGCAGGTCGTCATGAACCGCGAGGCACTCGACAACTACGACGAGATCGCCCATCAAAACGTCTCGGCCGCACTCATTTGCACCGGCACCGTCAAACTGACCCCCGATGCACCCCAGCCTTTCGAGCTTTCTGCCACTTCCATCGAGGTCGAGGGCACGAGCGCCCCGGATTACCCGCTGCAGAAGAAGCGCGCAACCGTCGAGTTCCTGCGCACCCAGCAGCACCTGCGCCCGCGCACCAACCTGTTCCGCGCCGTGTTCCGCATCCGCTCTGTCGCGGCCGCCGCCATCCACCGCTTCTTCCAGGAGCAGGGTTTTGTCTACGTCAACACCCCCATCATCACCACGAGCGACTGCGAAGGCGCCGGCGAGATGTTCCGCGTGACCACGCTCGACCCCAAAAATCCGCCCCTCACCGAGTCCGGCGAGGTCGACTGGAGTCAGGACTTCTTTGGCAAGCATGCAAGCCTCACCGTGTCCGGCCAGCTCAATGCCGAGAACTTTGCCATGGCCTTTGGCGACGTGTACACCTTTGGCCCCACCTTCCGCGCCGAAAACTCCAACACCACGCGCCACGCCGCCGAGTTTTGGATGATCGAGCCCGAGATGGCCTTCGCCGACCTCAACGACTACATGGACAACGCCGAGGCCATGCTCAAGTACGTCCTTAAGGACGTTATGGCCACCTGCCCCGACGAACTCAATATGCTCAACAAGTTTGTGGACAAGGGTCTGCTCGAGCGCCTGGACCATGTCGCCAACTCCGACTTTGCCCGCGTTACCTACACCGAGGCCGTCGAAATCCTGGAGCAGGCCGTCGCCGCTGGTCACAAGTTTGACTATCCCGTGAGCTGGGGCATCGACCTGCAAACCGAGCACGAGCGTTTCCTGACCGAGGAACACTTTAAGCGCCCGACCTTCGTGACCGACTACCCGGCCGAGATCAAGGCGTTCTACATGCGCATGAACGAGGACGGCAAGACCGTCGCCGCCGCCGACTGCCTGGTGCCGGGCATCGGCGAGATCATCGGTGGCTCCCAGCGCGAGGAGCGCCTGGATCTGCTCGAGGCCCGCATCAAGGATCTGGATATGAATCCCGAGCAGTACAAGTACTACCTTGACCTGCGCCGCTACGGTTCCTGCAAGCACGCCGGCTACGGTCTGGGCTTCGAGCGCTTGGTCATGTATCTGACCGGCGTGGGCAACATCCGCGACGTCCTGCCGCACCCGCGCACCGTGGGCAACGCCGACTTCTAATTGTCGAACGCTAGCTCGCGTCGCCACACGCCAACGCTCATCGCACAAGCGTCTCTCGACATCGGTCGAGAGACGCTTTTTTCAACAGCATCCGTCAAGCTTTTGGCAAGTTTTTGGTCAGTTGAGCAGGGCTGTTGAAAACTCGACCCGCCGTTTGCCGACGACTACCGACCGCCCAGAGCGCCCTGCGCCCCTGGGAAAGCCCCGCGTCTTAGGCTCCATACCGTCGCCACCCAAAACGGAAAGGACGTGGGCACCATGACCGAAGCCGCTGTTGAAACCTACGACACCACGACTAGAGGCGCCGCCTCGATGGCAGCCTATCGCGCCGTTCGTATCCTGCAGCTCTTGAGCGAAAACACCGGCGAAGACAAGGCCATGCTTTCCGATGAGCTGATCCGGCGCCTCGCCCATCCCGACGACCCCGCCCGCATGCCCATCTCGGCGGCGCGGCGCAGCATCTACACCGCCATCTCCGCGCTTCGCCATGCCGGATACGAAATTGAGTACAAACGCGGCGTGGGCTACAAACTTCTTACCCGCCCGCTCACCGATGAAGAGATCATCCGGCTCCACGGTATGGTCATGCGCAACCGCTCCACGCCTATCGCTATCCGCAAGAGCATGGCGCAGCACTTAGTTGCCATGGCGAGTGCCGACGTTCGCGGCTACCTCGATACACCCGAACCCGTTCCGAGCGCAGGCAGCAAGGCTACCAAGGCAACACGCACGCCCATCAAGCGCATCGACACGTGCGAGCTCGTCGAGCAGGCCATCGACCACGGAACCACGGTGAGTTTTGATATTTCGAGCGTTACGACGCGTGGCGAAACCGAAGCAGCACGGATGACGCTGCGTCCCTTTGCCATCAGGCAGCGCGATGGCATCTCGTATCTGCTGGGAACGGTCTACGACGCCCGAGGCGCCGATGACACGTTGCGTACCGTAGAGATTGGCCGAATGAGAAACGTCACCACACGTCTCCTCGACGGCAAGAAGCTCTTCGCCGCCCTAGACGAGGACGACGCCTCCGCCGCCGCATAAGACCCTCCGCCGCCCATTCGACTACCCGCACCGCCCATCCGATTCTGTATTAAAAAACCCGCCAGGCTGTTGTAAAAATGGACATCAGCGCTACTATAGTTCCACTTGCACTTTGTCCCAGTGCAGTGTTTCCAGCCATTTTTATACTGGGGGTAATGATATGAAGGACATCACCATCAGCCGCAGGAGCCTTCTGGTCTCCGCCGGCCTGCTCGCGCTCGCCCCGCTCGCCGGGTGCGGCGGCAACTCTGGTTCCGGCTCTGCTGCCGCCGGTTCCGACTACACCATCGGCGTTCTGCAGCTCACCGAGCACTCCGCACTCGATGCCGCCAACGACGGCTTTGTCAAGGCCATCAAGGAGAGCGGCCTTAAGGTCAAGATCGACCAGAAGAACGCCCAGAACGACCAGTCCACGTGTAAGTCCATTGCCGACAAGTTTGTGGGCGACAACGTCAACCTGATTTATGCCATCGCCACGCCCGCCGCGCAGGCTGCCGCCGGCGCCACGGCCGATATCCCCATCGTGGGCTGCGCCATCACCGACTACGCCGCCTCCGGCCTGGTCCAGGACAACGACAAGCCCGGCACCAACGTCACGGGCGCTTCCGACCTCACCCCGGTCGCCGAGCAGCTCGAGATGATGCAGAAGGTCCTGCCCGACGTTAAAAAGGTCGGCCTGCTCTACTGCACCGCCGAGTCCAACTCCGACGTCCAGATCAAGGCCGCCAAGAAGGAGCTCGACAAGCTGGGCCTCGAGTACACCGATTTCACCGTCTCGAGCTCCAACGAGATTCAGTCCGTCGTCGAGTCTGCCGTGGGCAAGGTCGACGCGCTGTACTCCCCCACTGACAACACCATCGCCGCGGGCGCCTCGCAGGTGGGCCAGATCTGCAAGGAGAACAAGCTTCCCTTCGTGACTGGCGAGGAGGGCATGTGCATGGCCGGCGGCCTGTTCACCCTCTCCATCAATTACGAGGATCTGGGCTACGCCGCGGGCGAGATGGCCGTCAAGATTCTGAAGGGCGAGGCCAAGCCCGAGGATATGCCGATCAAGCACCTCTCGAGCAAGGACCTGGTCGTCGTCAAGAACGACGAAATGGCCGAGGCCCTGGGCATCGACCTTTCCGCTCTGGACGCGTAATGCTATACGCGGCATGCGTCTAGAGCCCGTGCTCGCGCTTTAGCTGCGTTATTCAATATCTGAGCCACAGGGGCGGGCGCTGTAGACCGGCGTCCGCCCTGCTTGTTTCAGGTAAAACAAAACGTCTGTCCGCAGCTCTTCTATGCATTGTTACCGCTATTATGGTGAATCACGTGTCCACCCTATCCTAGGAGGTATGAAGCATGCTCATTGCATTGCAGGGCGCCGTTTCGCAGGGCGTCCTCTGGGGCATTATGGTGCTTGGCGTGTTTATCACGTTCCGCCTGCTCGACATTCCCGATATGACCTGCGACGGCAGCTTTGCCCTCGGCGGCTGCGTCTGCGCTGTGCTCATCGTCAATAACAACGTCGACCCGCTGCTCGCCGTGCTGGCCGGTATGTGCGCCGGCGCCATCGCGGGTGCCGTCACGGGCATTTTGACCACCGTCTTCGAGATTCCCGCGATCCTCGCCGGAATCCTCACCCAGATCAGCCTGTGGTCCATCAACCTGCGCATCATGGGCAAGTCCAATACGCCAATTCTTGCCAAGGGCACCGTGTTCTCGGCCGTCAGCAATATGACCGGTCTGCCGCAGTCCACCGTTGCCATCATCTTGGGCATCCTGCTCGCCGTGGCTATCGTTGCCATCCTGTATTGGTTCTTTGGCACCGAGATCGGCTCGGCGCTGCGCGCCACCGGCAACAACGAGTACATGATCCGCGCTCTGGGCGTCAACACCAACTCCACCAAGATGATCGCCCTCGTGCTCTCCAACGCCCTCATCGGCCTTTCGGGCGCGCTCATCTGCCAGAGCCAAAAGTATGCCGACATTGGTATGGGCACCGGTGCCATCGTTATCGGTCTTGCCGCCATTGTTATCGGTGAGGTGCTCGGCCGTCTGCTGCCCGGCGGCCTCACGCAGTTTAGCGTCCGTCTTGCCTCCGCCGTCTTTGGCTCCGTGGTGTACTTCCTTATCCGCGCCATCGTGCTGCAGTTGGGCATGGACGCCAACGACATGAAGCTGCTCTCCGCCGTAATTGTCGCTGTGGCCCTGTGCGTGCCCGTGGTTTGGGAGCGCTATAAGCTCCGCAGCTCCTACACGAAGGGGGATGAGGCAGATGCTTAAGCTCTCGCACGTCAAGAAGACCTTTAACAAGGGCACCGTCACCGAGAAGCGCGCGCTCACCGGCGTCGACCTCACCCTGAATGACGGCGACTTTGTAACCGTGATCGGCGGCAACGGCGCCGGCAAGTCCACGCTGCTCAACATGATCGCCGGCGTGTACCCGCTCGATTCGGGCGTTATTGAGCTCGACGGCACCGACATCTCGCGCCTGAGCGAGTCGCAGCGCGCCAAGTACCTGGGCCGCGTGTTTCAGGACCCCATGCGCGGTACCGCTGCCGACATGCAGATCGCCGAGAACCTGGCCCTCGCCAAGCGTCGCGGCCAGCGTCGCGGCCTTTCGTGGGGCGTCACCAAGGCCGAGAAAGATGAGTACGTTGAGCTGCTCAAGCGCCTGGACCTTGGTCTGGACACGCGTCTCAACGCCAAGGTCGGCCTGCTCTCGGGCGGCCAGCGCCAGGCACTCACCCTGCTGATGGCCACGCTCACCAAGCCGCGCCTGCTGCTGCTCGACGAGCACACCGCGGCCCTCGACCCCAAGACGGCCTCTAAGGTGCTTAACCTGACCGAGGAGATCGTCGACGAGAACCACCTGACCACGCTCATGGTCACGCACAACATGAACGACGCCATCCGTCTGGGCAACCGTCTGATCATGATGCACGAAGGCCACGTGATCTACGACGTGGCGGGCGATGAGAAGAAGTCGCTCACCGTAGCCGACCTGCTGCAGAAGTTCGAGGAGGTCTCGGGCGGCGAGCTCGCCAACGACCGCATGCTGCTGAGCTAAAACCTGCCAAAAAGGGACAGGTTTATTTTGGTAGGTTTTATCTGCGCAAACGTCAAAACCGCCGCAAAGGGACAGGCGCCCTTGCGGCGGTTTTCGCATATTATGTCGATAATCCGATATTCAACCAGACATTCTGGCTAAGGACTAAGGAAACTGCCATGAAAAGACTCCCCCGCCTTGCGTTAGCCGCCGCGTTGTTTGCCGGCGCGCTCGCAGGCATCCCAAGCCTCGCTTTCGCGGGGAACCTGCCCGCCGCTATTGACGGCTCTGTGACCGTCATGCACACCAACGATATCCACGGCAGCTACAAGTACAGCTACAACGCAAGCAAAGGCACCGGCACTGTGGGCTTTGACGGACTGGCGGTTCTCTATAGCGCCCAAAGCAGCGCCCCCGATCTTTTGCTCGATGCGGGCGATACCTTCCACGGGCAGTCCTTTGCCACCATGAGCGAGGGCAAGAGCATCGCCGAGCTCATGGACACCTTCTACGCCGACGGCTACGACGCGACCACGCCAGGCAACCACGACTGGAGCTACGGCGCGGACAAACTCCGCACCATGACCGGCTACAGCACCACCGGCACGCCCTTCGCCATGCTCTGCGCGAACGCAAAGTCTACGAGCGGCGTATGGAGCTCGAGCATCACGAAGACGCTCGATCGCACCTGGGAGGATAGCGAGGATCACTCCACATTCGACTACAAAATCAAGGTCGGCGTCGTGGGTGCCATGGATGAGTCGCTGGAATCCTCGCTGCGCGCGGACCTGGTCGCGGGTACGTCGTTCTCGAGTGCCGCGAACGCCATCAATGCCGAGGCAGAGCAGCTGCGCAAGGAGGGCTGCGATGTTGTTGTGTGTATCGCGCACACGCTCGACGCAAAGACCTTTGCCACGCGGCTCCGTGGCGTCGATGCCCTTATCGCAGGCCACGAGCACATCAACCTTAACGAGAAGGTAACGGGAGCCGACGGCAAGACGATCCACGTTGTCGAGGCAGGCAGCGCCTTTGCCGAGGTGGGGCTGCTTTCCATTCCGTACAAGTACAACACGAATGACACCGAGACGACCGACGATGACACGGTCACGGTCCCTGCATACGGCAGCGACGAGAAGCTCTACACCGCCAAGAACGTCAACGACCTTTTGGCAGACCCCGACAAGGGCTCCGACTACCAAAGCCGCCTTGAAGACGTCCGCAACAAGATCAAGCCGCTCGACGAGGCCTTTGAAAACGAATCGAACAAGGTGCTCGGTACATCCACCACCAACTATTTCTACGGCGAGGACGCCGCAGGCACGCATGGTTGGGAAATGGTGCGCACCACCGATTTCCGCCCCAGTAAGGAGGGCGACACCACCAAGGCCCAGACCATCGGCCATGTGATTTGCGGCTCCTATCTTGCCCTGACGGGCGCGGACCTCGCTATCGAAAACGCTGGCGGCATCCGCGGCGGCATACATCGTATCGATCTCCTGCTGGCGGTCATCGATCATCTTCTTCACAGGCTTGAAAAGGAACTTTTTCAGCACTGCAAAGGTGATGAGCATATTGCAGAAGGTAAACAGCGCAGTCCACGGGTTGACGCCTACAAAACTTTCAAAGCCCGTCATGAGCTATTCCTCCAATTCAGCAGTTTAATCAGAACACAAAGAGCAGCAGCAGCGCGATGACCAGCGAGTAAATACCGGTGGACTCGGTGATGGCGCAGCCCAGAATCATGTTGGTACGCAGGTCGTTGGCCATCTCC
>URNJ01000041.1 GCA_900549215.1 uncultured Collinsella sp. | reverse complement strand
CGGCGGCGGTGCGTCCGCCTCGGCCGATGTCTACCTCGACAAGGTTCGCGAGCACTTTAAGCAGTACGCGCTTTCCGCCTCGCGCGAGACGCCCATTAAGGTCGCTTCGCTCGGCAACGACGCCGGCATCATCGGTGCCGCCTACGTAGCCCTGCGCGCCGCTGGCAAATAGCTGGTGCAGGGGGGCGGGTGGTACAAGGGGGACAGACTTCGCCCCCCCAGGCTCACCCCAAATTGCGTCGCGCCCCTTCCGTCTCATAAGGCTCGGCATCGGCGTGCTACCATAGCTACGTCCAAGTACACATATCAAGTGGAGGATATCCATGGCAAACGTTCTTGTCTTTGGTCACCAGAACCCCGATAACGACGCCATCATGAGCGCCGTCGTCCTGTCCCAGCTGCTCAACCAGGTTGAGTATGCCGGCAACACCTACGAGGCTTGCGCTCTGGGCCAGCTTCCGGCCGAGTCCGCCAAGCTGCTCGCCGATGCCGGCATTGCCGAGCCCCGCGTGATTGATTCCGTCGAGGCCGGTCAGCTCGTCGTCCTCACCGACCACAACGAGTCCGCCCAGTCCGTCGCCGGCCTTAAGGACGCCACGGTCTTTGGCGTTGTCGATCATCACCGCATCGGCGACTTCGAGACCGCCGGCCCGCTGCACTACATCTGCCTGCCCTGGGGCTCCAGCTGCACCATCGTCACCAAGCTCGCCGGCGTGCTCGGCGTTGAGCTTTCCGACGTTCAGGCCAAGCTGCTGCTCTCGGCCATGATGACCGACACGCTCATGCTCAAGAGCCCCACCACCACCGATGTCGACCGCGCCGTCGCCGCCAAGCTCGGCGAGCAGGTGGGCGTCGACCCGGTCAAGTTTGGCATGGAGGTCTTCCTCACCCGTCCGTCCGGCTCCTTCACCGCAGCCGAGATGGTCGGCAACGACATCAAGATGTTCGAGCCTGCCGGCAAGAAGCTGCTCATCGGCCAGTACGAGACTGTCGACAAGACCCGCGCACTCGGCATGATTGACGAGATTCGCGAGGCCATGCGCGCCTACGCCGCCGAGAAGGGCGCCGACGGCATTGTCCTGTGCATCACCGACATCATGGAGGAGGGCTCGCAGGTCCTGCTCGAGGGCGAGACCGAGGCTGCTCAGAAGGGCTTGGGCATTGCCGACGAGCACGACGGCGTCTGGATGCCGGGCGTCCTCTCCCGTAAGAAGCAGGTCGCTGCCCCCATCATGGCCGCCTGCTAGGTTTAGTTGACCAAACGCCACGACCGGATCGCGGAAGCCCCGTGCTCCGGTCGTTTTTTGTGCACGGCGCCGCGTCGTCTCTTGGATAGGCGTGCCCGTGCCGTTGAGCAAATAATGTTCAACCTGTGGTTCCGCTTTTCGGCCACGCTTGCGCGCTTGTCGTGCAGGGTAGGCTAGATGCAAGCGTAATACGTTAGAGCGCGGCGCCGCCACTTGGGCGGGCCGTGCTTTTTTAAGACGGGAGCTTTCCCGTGAAAGGAGCCGCCCATGGCAGCAACTGAGCAGCTGTTCAACGTTCGTGAGCGCAAGCGCTTTGAACGTCACGACATTTGGGAGCGCATCGCCGAGAACGGCACGATTTCCGCCGTCGTCATGGTCTTCGCCGCCATTGCCGCCGTCATTTGCGCCAATACCGATGCCTACGAGGCCATCCATCACTTTTTGGAGACCCCGCTGTATGTGGGTCTGGGCAACCTTACGGCCGGTCTCACCGTTGAGCTTTTCGTCAACGACTTCCTCATGGCGATTTTCTTTTTGTTGGTGGGCATTGAGCTTAAGTACGAGATGACGGTCGGTGAGCTCAAGAATCCGCGTCAGGCCATGCTTCCCATGCTGGCGGCCGTGGGCGGCGTCGTCGTTCCCGCCTGCATCTACCTGATCTTTAACCATGCTGGCGCGCACAATGGTTGGGCCATCCCCATGGCAACCGATATTGCCTTCGCACTGGGCGTGCTGTCGCTTTTGGGCAATCGCGTGCCCAACGGCGTGCGCGTGTTCTTCTCGACGCTCGCCATCGCCGACGACCTCATCTCCATCGCCGCCATCGCCATCTTCTACGGTCAGAGCCCCAATCCGTTTTGGTTGGGCGCCGCCGCGCTTGTGACCTGCGCGCTCGTGTGGCTCAACAAAACGCAGCATTACCGCCTTGCCCCGTATTCGGTACTGGGTCTGCTGTTGTGGTTCTGCATGTTCAAGAGCGGCGTGCACGCTACGCTTGCTGGCGTCATCTTGGCCTTTACCATCCCAGCCAAGTGCGGCGTCAAGCTCGATAGCCTCACCGATTGGTTGGGCGAGTGTCTGCCGCTGCTCGATGACCGCTACGACGACGAGGCACACATCCTGGGCCAGCATGACTTTACCGTCTCGACCACCAAGGTCGAGCGCGTCATGCACCGCGTGACCCCGCCGCTCATCCGCATGGAGCGTCTGATCTCCACGCCGGTCAACTTTGTGATTCTGCCGATCTTTGCGTTCGTGAACGCACAGGTTCGCCTAGTGGGCGTGGACATGAGCACGCTGCTCACCGACCCGGTGACGCTCGGCGTGTACTTTGGCATGCTGCTGGGCAAGCCGATCGGCATCTTTGGCATGACGTTCGCCTTGGTCAAGCTCAAGGCCTGCGAGCTACCGCGCAACGTCAACTGGCACATGATTGCCGGCGTGGGTATTCTGGGCGGCATCGGCTTTACCATGTCGATTCTCATCAGCGGTCTCGCCTTCCCGACGGCCCAGTTTGAGGTTCTGGCTGCCAAGGCCGCCATCCTTGCCGGTTCGGTCACCGCTGCCGTGCTCGGCATGATCTACATGAGCGTGGTCTGCAAGCACCCCGCGTCCAAAGACGAGTAAAAGCACATACAAGTTTGAAAACGCCGCCTGTGAACATCATCACAAGCGGCGTTTTAGTCATTGGGGACGTTCTTAAACGACTAGTCGAGAGGGACACTCTTCGCGAGCGACCGAAAAGGACTGTCCCAAACTGCCGGCACTTGGGGACTGTCCCCAAGTGCCACATGCCATCTGGGAAGACTGTCCCCAACAACTAGTCGTTTAAGAACGTCCCCAATGACTAGGGCTATTCCACGGTGCCGTAGACGGCGCCCCAGCCGTGGGCGGCTAGGGCAGAGTTGAGCTGGTCGCAAAGTGTCTGGCGATCGTAGTAGCCGGGCGGCAAAAGGTTGACGATTTCCATAAGGTCGGGCGCCAGGTCCAAGATCTCGGCCTGCACGATGAGGTCCAGGCGATCGATGGCGTGGCGGTCGTAAAACAGTCCGTCGACCAGGCGCTGCAGGTCTCCGAATTCCTCGGCCTGGAACGATCCGTACTCCATAGTGCCTCCTTGGGCGCTCCACGCCGGCATGCGCGGCGATTCGTAATTTATTGCGATGGACTTAATCTATCACGGCTTCATACCCTTGCGGCGGTGGCGGTCTATACTAGACGAAATGCAACGTATTGCTTCGCGAAAGGTCGCATCCCATGCAGACGATCTACCAGAAGATGGAAACCACCGAACTCGATGCCGCCATCGATGCGCTCAAGGCCGAGGTCGCCGAGGTCAAGGCCAAGGGCCTGGCGCTCGACATGGCCCGCGGCAAGCCGTCGCCCTCCCAGGTGGACATCTCGCGCCCCATGCTCGATATCCTCAATGCCGACGCCGATTTGCACGACGGCAACGTCGACTGCTCCAACTTCGGCTGCTTTGAGGGCATTCCCTCGGCACGCAAGCTGGCGGGGGAGTTCCTGGGCTGCCCCGCCGAGCAGACGCTCGTGCTGGGTTCGTCGAGCCTGCTGATCGAGCACGACATCGCCGGCATGTTCTGGCGTTGCGGTTCGTGCGGCAGCGAGCCCTGGGAGGCTTACGAGGCCGCGCACGACGGCAAGAAGGTCAAATTCCTGTGTCCTGTTCCCGGCTACGACCGCCACTTTGGCATCACCGCCGATCTGGGTATCGAGAACGTCCCCGTCGCGATGACCGACAACGGCCCCGACATGGACGAGGTCGAGCGCCTGGTTGCCGCCGACGATTCCATCAAGGGTATCTGGTGCGTGCCCAAGTATTCCAACCCCACGGGCATCACCTTTAGCGAGGACACCGTGCGCCGCCTGGTCGAGATGCCCACGGCTGCGCCCGATTTCCGCATCTTCTGGGACAACGCCTATTGCGTGCACGACCTGTACGACGAGACCGACGAGCTCGCCAACATCTTCGATCTTGCCCGCGCGGCGGGCACCGAGGACCGCGTGGTGGCTTTTGCCTCGACGTCCAAGATCACCTTCCCAGGTGCCGGTATCGGCTTTATCGGTGCGAGCCCCGCGGTCATCGCTGAGTTCTCCAAGCGCCTGAAGGCAGGTCTTATCAGCGCCGACAAGCTCAACCAGCTGCGTCACGTGCGTTTCCTTCCCACCATCGAGGCGGTCAAGGAGCACATGAAAAAGCATGCCGAGTTCTTGCGCCCGCGCTTTGAGGCCGTCGAGCGCAAGCTCACCGAGGGTTTGGGCGATACGGGTTGCGCCACTTGGACGCATCCCCGTGGCGGCTACTTTGTGAGCTTTGATGGTCCCGAGGGCTCGGCCCAAAAGGTCGCCGCGCTTTGTGCCGACCTGGGCGTCAAGCTCACGCCGGCTGGTGCCACCTGGCCTTATGGCAAGGACCCGCGCGACACCAACATCCGCATCGCGCCGAGCTATCCCACGGTCGAGGACCTGGAGGCCGCGCTCGACGTGCTGGTGCTGGCCGTCAAGCTCGTCGCTGCCGAGCTTGCGCGTGCCGAGCGCGCCTAACGCGCGGCTTCCCGTACTATCCGCACCTTCGATACGTAAAGGAGCATATACATGGATTTGGGTATTTCCACCAACCCCACGCCAGAGCTCTACACCATTAAGGTAACCGGCGAGATCGATATCTCTAACGCCGATAGCCTGCGCAATGCCATCGACCTGGCGCTCGAGCAGCCCACTGAGGCCGTTGAGCTCGATTTTGCCCAGGTGAGCTACATCGATTCGACGGGCATTGGCGTGCTCGTGGGCGCCGCACACCACGCGGTCGACCACGGCAAGCGCTTTAGCTGCACCAATGTGCAGCCCCCGGTGATGCGCGTGGTCCAGCTGTTGGGTGTCGACCAGGAGATTTCGATCACCGCTGCATAATCTTTGCCCCCAAAAGGGCGTGCCGTTTGGCATATGTTTGTGATGCGCTCGGACGTTTTGGCGTCCGGGCGCTATACTTGACCGAATGAATAGACGAGTTCCGGCCGAATGGCGCGGTGCGGGCTCGACTCACATCGAGCCTTGGAGGTATGTGTGTTTGGTATTGGAGAGGGTGAGCTCGCGATCATCGTGGTCTTCGGCTTTTTGCTGTTTGGCCCGGATAAGCTCCCGCAGATGGGCCGTACGATCGGCCGTGCCATCCGTCAGTTCCGCGAGACGCAGGAAAAGATGACGGCTGTTGTTCAGTCCGAGATTATCGATCCGGTGAGCGAGGCCGCTTCGGCACCGGTTAAGCCCAAGAAGGCTGCTGCCGTCGACGATGATTCCGACGTGGACGAGGATGCCGCCGAGACGGCTGCACCCGCCAAGAAGGAGACCTTTGCCGAGCGCCGTGCCCGCCTTGCTGCCGAGAAGGCCGCAAGCGAGGGTGCCGCCGAGGGCGAGGGCACTGCCGAGGAGACTGAGGCCGAGGGTGCCGAGACTCCCGAGGGCGAGCCCGCTGCTGTCGAGGCTGTTGAGCCCGCTCCCGCCGCAGAGCCCGACCCCGAGCCGGCGGAGCCCACGACGGCCGACCTCTATGCCCGTCGTCCCCGCAAGCGCAAGGCCGTCGTCGACCAGCTCGCTCGCGAGCTCGAGGCCGAGGACGACGCCGCTGCCGCCGACGCCCCGAAGGGAGGCGATGAGTAATGCCTATCGGACCTGCGCGCATGCCGCTCTTCGATCACCTGGGTGAGCTCCGTCGCCGCCTGACCATCGTGGTCGTGTCGGTGTTTGCCGCCGCCATCGTGCTGTATTTCGCCACGCCTGTGGTGCTCGACATTCTGGAAGACCCCATCCGCTCCTTCGTGCCGGACGGCAAGTTTTACATCACCACCACGCTCGGCGGCTTTGGCTTGCGCTTCTCGCTGGCCATCAAGATGGCCGTGGTCATGTGCACGCCCATGATCATCTGGCAGATTCTGGCGTTTTTCCTGCCGGCGCTTCGCCCCAACGAGCGCAAGTGGGTCGTGCCCACGGTGCTCGCCTCGACGGTGCTGTTCTTCCTGGGCGCAATCTTTTGCTACTTCATCATCATTCCTGCGGGCTTTGAGTGGCTCATCGGCGAAACCTCGGCCGTCGCCACGGCGCTGCCCGATCTGGAGAACTACGTCAACATGGAGCTGCTCTTTATGATCGGCTTTGGCGTGGCGTTTGAGCTGCCGCTCATCATCTTTTATCTGTCCGTCTTCCATATCGTGTCCTACGCGGCCTTCCGCAGTGCCTGGCGTTTCGTGTACGTTGGCCTGCTTGTGGGCTCGGCTGTGATTACGCCCGACGGCTCGCCCGTTACGCTGGGCCTCATGTATGGCGCCCTGCTCTCGCTCTACGAGATTTCGCTCGCCATCGCCCGTGTGGTCATTACCGCGCGCGAGGGCAAGGAGGGCTTGTTCGTGAGTCGTCTGGACCTGTTCTCGGACGACGAGGACGACGAGGAGTAAATCGGTATGCACGAGGTTGGCATTGTCAACGGCATACTCGATACAGTGATTCGCGCGGCGCGTGGGGCGGGGGCCTCGCGCGCCGTTTTGGTAACGCTGCGTATCGGGGATATGACCGAAGTTGTGCGCGAGGCGCTCGACTTTGCGTGGGAGACGTTCCGAGACGAGGACCCGCTCACATACGGCTGCGAGCTTGCCGTGGAGGAGGTCCATCCACAAAGCGAGTGTCTGGACTGCGGTGAGGTCTTTGAGCACGACCGATTCCATTGCCGTTGCCCCCAGTGCGGCGGCGCCAACGTGCGTCTGCTGCACGGCCGCGAGCTCGACATCGCAAGTATCGAAATCGAAACCCCCGACGATTAGCCCGCTAGCCATCTGGTGATGGGGTATAAAGGGGCCAAAGTAAGGAGCGCTAAGTATGGCTGAGAAAACGATTGATATCGCGTCGCCGATTCTGTCGCGCAACGAGCGCCTGGCAGATCAGCTGCGTCAGCGATTTAATGAGACAAACACCTATGTGATCAACGTCTTGTCGAGCCCCGGTTCGGGCAAGACCACCACGATCCTGGGCACCAACGAGCGCCTGCGTGACAAGGCCGGCCTGCGCTGTGCCGTCATCGAGGGCGATATCGCCTCGGATGTCGACGCCATCACCATGAAGGAAGCCGGCATGCCCGCCATCCAGATCAACACGGGCGGCCTGTGCCACCTCGAGGGCAACATGATCATGGAGGCCGTTGACGCGTTTGACCAGGCTGTGGGTCTGGAAAACATCGACGTCATCTTTATCGAAAACGTGGGTAACCTGGTCTGCCCAGTCGACTTTGACTTGGGCGAGAACCTGTCCATCATGATTCTCTCGGTGCCCGAGGGCGACGACAAGCCCATCAAGTACCCGGGCATCTTCCAGCACGCTGGCGCGCAGCTGCTCAATAAGGTCGACGTGGCCCCGGCTTTCGATTTTGACATGGATAGGTATACTAAGACACTCGATGACCTCAATCCGCAGGCGCCGCGGTTTGCCGTGAGCGCGCGCAAGGGCGAGGGCATGGACGCCTGGTGCGATTGGCTCATCGGGCAGATCGAGCAAGCAAGGGCGTAAATCGGCCGCCATACGGGCGGGCGTAGCCGTAGAGATACGAGATAGGAGCCTCTTTTGAAGCTCATCATCGCCGAGAAAAACGACGCCGCGCGTCAGATCGCCGAGCGGCTGTCCACGGGTAAGCCTAAAAAGGACAAGGTGTACAACACCGCCATCTACCGTTTTGAGTGGAAGGGCGAGGAGTGCGTGACGATCGGTCTTGCCGGTCACATCCTTGCGCCCGATTTTTGCGACAGCGTGCTGTTCGATAAAAAGCTGGGCTGGTATTCGGTCACCGAGGACGGCGAGATGCTGCCGGCCGACATGCCCGATGGCCTGGCTCGTCCGCCTTACGACACCAAGCGTAAGCCGTTCCTTGCCGATGGCATCTCCATCAAGGGCTGGAAGCTCGAGAGTCTGCCCTATCTCACCTGGGCACCCGTCATTAAGCTGCCGGCCGAGAAGGAGCTCATCCGCTCGCTCAAGAACCTCGCCAAAAAGTCCGACAGCGTCATCATCGCTACGGACTTCGATCGCGAGGGCGAGCTGATCGGTTCGGACGCTCTCAACAAGGTGCACGAGGTTGCGCCGGACTTGCCGGTCGCCCGCGCCCAGTATTCTTCGTTTACCAAGGCCGAGATCACGCAGGCCTTCGATAATCTCGTCTCGCTCGACCAGAACCTGGCCGACGCAGGCGAGAGCCGTCAGCACATCGACCTCATTTGGGGTGCGGTGCTGACGCGCTACCTGACGCTCGCCAAGTTTGGCGGCTTTGGTAACGTGCGCTCCGCCGGCCGCGTGCAGACGCCGACGCTTGCCCTGGTGGTCGAGCGCGAGCGCGAGCGCATGGCGTTTGTGCCCGAGGACTATTGGCAGATTCGCGGCATGGGTGCCGCGCAGGGCGCTGCCGAGGACGATCGCTTTAAGATCGCGCACAAGACGGCGCGCTTTACCGACAAGGATGCTGCTGAGACGGCGTACGGCCATGTTGACGGCGTCGCGACGGCAACCGTCGCCGCGGTGACCAAGCGCTCGCGCAAGCAGCAGCCGCCCACGCCGTTTGCGACCACCTCGCTGCAGGCTGCCGCCGCGGCCGAGGGCATCTCGCCTGCGCGTACCATGCGCATCGCTGAGTCCCTCTACATGGCCGGTCTCATCAGCTACCCGCGTGTCGACAATACCGTGTACCCCGCGACGCTCGATCTGGGCGCAGTGGTGAGCGACCTGGCAAAGATCAACCCGGCGCTGGCGCCCGTATGCAAAAAGGTGCTTGCCGGCCCCATGAAGCCTACGCGCGGCAAAGTCGAGACCACCGACCACCCGCCTATCTATCCCACGGGCGAGGGCGATCCGTCCACGCTCGACGGCGGCCAGCGCAAGCTCTACGACCTCATCGCCCGCCGCTTCCTGGCGACGCTCATGGGTCCCGCGACCATCGAGAACACCAAGCTCGAGCTCGATGTGAACGGTGAGCCGTTCGTGGCTTCGGGCGATGTGCTCGTGACCCCGGGTTTCCGCGAGGCCTACCCGTATGGCCTTAAACGCGACGAGCAGATGCCGCCGCTTGAGCAGGGCGATACGGTCGACGTATTCGACATTAAGCTCGAGGCCAAGCAGACCGAGCCGCCCGCGCGCTACAGCCAGGGCAAGCTCGTGCAGGAGATGGAGAAGCGCGGCCTGGGCACCAAGTCCACGCGCGCGAGCATCATCGAGCGCCTGTACGCCGTGCGCTATCTCAAAAATGATCCCGTTGAGCCGAGCCAGCTGGGTATCGCCATCATCGATGCGCTGTCGCAGTTTGCCCCGCGCATCACGAGCCCCGATATGACCAGCGAGCTCGACGGCGACATGACCCGTGTGGAGCGCGGCGAGGATACCGAAGAGCATGTCGTGATGCACTCGCGCGCGCTGCTGGCTGGCGTGCTCGACGAGCTGCTCAAGCACACGCAGGAGCTGGGCGACGCCATCAGCGACGCCGTCACGGCCGATGCGCGCGTGGGAGCTTGCCCCAAGTGCGGCAAGGACCTGGTTATGAAGACGAGCGCCAAGACCCGTGGCAGCTTCATTGGCTGCATGGGCTGGCCCGACTGCGATGTGACCTATCCGGTGCCGAGCGGCGTCAAGGTGAGTCCGCTCGAGGGCGAGGCGGCCGTGTGCCCCGAGTGCGGCGCGCCGCGCATTAAATGCCAGCCGTTCCGTCAGAAGGCTTTCGAGATCTGCGTGAACCCCACGTGCCCCACCAACTACGAGCCCGACCTTAAGGTGGGCGAGTGCAAGGTGTGTGCCGAGGCCGGACGTCATGGCGACCTGATCGCGCACAAGAGTGAGAAGAGCGGCAAGCGCTTTATCCGCTGCACCAACTACGATGACTGCGGCGTGAGCTATCCTCTGCCGGCGCGCGGTAAGCTCGAGGCGACGGGTGAGACCTGCCCCGAGTGCGGCGCCCCCATCGTGGTAGTCAACACGGCGCGCGGCCCGTGGCGTATCTGCGTCAACATGGACTGCCCGACCAAGGAGAAGAAGCCCGCCCGCGGCCGCAAGACTGCGACCAAGGCGAGCACGGCCAAGAAGACAACGGCGGCCAAGAAGACGACGGCTAAGAAAGCCACTGCCGCCAAGAAGGCGACCGCGAAGAAGTCGACTGCCAAGAAAGCAGCCGCCGACAAGTAACGGCGCAGTCGAAACATTGCCCAAAACAAAAACGAGCGAGGGTCCCGCGATCATCGCTCGTTTTTTAGGTAGTCATTGGGGACGTTCTTTAATGACTAGTCGTTTGAGAACGTCGCATGCGACTAGTTCACTTCGACGGGTTTGGCGCCGGGATAGCGCTCCTCAAAGTCTAGGCGGTACTTATTGTCATTGGTGCCCGCCACGTTGTCGCGTGACAGCGGCGCCACGATCTCATTCTTGTGGTCCGCAGGCTTGGCGTATTTCAGGCTGATCTCCCAGGCATCGCAGATCGCGTCGATGCGGTGGTCCAGGTCGTCATACAGGGCAACGATGTCTTTCCAAGAGCTGTAGTTCTTGGAGCTCGTCGGGACGTCCAGGTCCTCGACAATGTCGTAATACTGCTCGATGGTGTCCTCCGTGCGCTCGGCGACGTCGGCGAGATTTTGACGGGTGGTTCGATCCTCTTCCAGATAGCTGCCGTTGAAGTTCTGCGCGCAGCCACGGACGTAGCTGTCGAGGTCTTCGAGCAAGTCGTAGTATTCGCTCAGTCGGCGGTAGAGATTCTGCTCGGAGAGCGTTGCATCGCCGCCATCCTCGTCGTCATCGTCATCGTCATCATCGTCGTACAGGCTGTTGGGATCGCCGAGAGGCTTTAGGTCATCGGTGTCGTCATCGTGGTGCAACTTAGTTGCCTCGGCGTTCGTCTGCGTGGCGGCGTTGTCGAAAGGCTTGATCACAAAGAAAAAGACCAGGGCGATGATGATCGCCACCAGCACAACGATAACGGCGATAAGCGGCCCGGTGCCGCTTTTTTTGGGAGCGGGGGTCTGTGGCGAAGCGGGCGCGTATGCGGGAGCCGGCTGCTGTTGGGGCGAGCCGCTCGCGACGGGTATGCGCTGCGTGGTCTCGACGGCCGCGGGGCCTGCGGCGGGGTCGGGGCGGTAGGCGAGGGGGTCGTCCGCCTTGGATTGCAGCGTATCGAGGGAAGCGGTCTGCTCAAAAGCGGGCTGCCTATCGCTCGCGGTTGTTTGCTCAACGGATGCACCGCACGAGGTGCAGAACTTGGCATTATCTGCAAGAAGCTTGCCGCACGAGGCGCA
The DNA here is from genome assembly GCA_900549215.1 of uncultured Collinsella sp. Lineage (GTDB taxonomy): Bacteria > Actinomycetota > Coriobacteriia > Coriobacteriales > Coriobacteriaceae > Collinsella. The sequence goes on along the minus strand of URNJ01000041.1, from coordinate 1,203 downwards.
ATACCGAGACATTGCCACTCCTTTCGCCACATTTCAATGCAATACGACGATTATACCCAGCACCCCAAAAAGCCGGCAGTTGGGACGTTCCTTTTCGACCGGCAGTTTAGGAACGTCCGACCCCCTCTTTGGGACCTGCCCTACCGCCCGCTTGAGTAGCCATTGACTAGGCGGGATTTGGGACGCGCCGAGCACTGGGGTATCATGGCTTAGTTGATATATCTGCATTTACGCGCCTTGTAGGAAGGGGCTGCGCCCATGGCTTTTGAGCCCGCTCAACATAGCTTTATCACGCTCGAGGGCGTCGATGGCGCCGGCAAGTCCACGCAGGCGCGCCTGCTTGCCCGCGCTCTTGAACTCGCTGGCTACCAGGTTGTGAGCCTGCGCGAGCCGGGCGGTACCGCCATCAGCGAAAAGATCCGTGCTCTGCTGCTCGACCCCGCCAACACGGCGATGGGTGACACCTGCGAGCTGCTGCTCTACGAGGCAGCGCGTGCCCAGCTGGTACACGAGGTCATCGCCCCCGCCCTTGCGGCCGGCAAGGTGGTCCTGTGCGACCGCTTCTACGATTCCACAACCTGCTATCAGGCGTTTGCCGATGGCCTCGACCGTCAGATGGTACGCGATGCCAACAACCTGGCTGTCGCCGGTACGCATCCGGCGCTCACGCTCGTCTACCACATCACACCCGAGCAGGCGGCGTTACGCATGGCAGCCCGTGGCGCGGCAGATCGCATGGAGGCAAAAGGCATGGCCTTCCAAGAGCGCGTCTACCAGGGATTTTGCGCCATTGCCGCCGAGGAACCAAACCGCGTAAAGCTCATCGACGCCACCGCGACCATCGAGGAAGTCTTCGAGAAGACGGTCGAGCAGGTTCGCGCCTACGGCCTCGATATTTCCCAGGACGCCGTCACCGCCGCGCTTGCCCAGGAGGCCGAGTAGCATGGCCCCCGCTCAGGCAAGCCTGTTGGCCAAGCTCGACACCCAAGAGCGCGCGCGTGATTTTTTGACCAGTGCCGTCGCCAGCGGTCGCGCATCGCACGCCTACCTGTTTTTGGGCGCGCCCGGCGCGGGCAAGCTCGACGCCGCGTGGGCGCTCGCCCAAGCCTTCCTGTGCGAGCAGGATGGCTGCGGCTCATGCGATAGCTGCGTGCGCGTCGCGCGCCATACGCATCCCGACGTGCACTATTACACGCCCGAGAG
>URNJ01000040.1 GCA_900549215.1 uncultured Collinsella sp. | reverse complement strand
TGCCGGCGATGGTCAGGATCTTGTTGCCCACCAGGTCATGCTCGAGCGTGCTCACGATGGGGATGCCACCGCCGCAGCTGGCCTCGCACTTAATCTGCACGCCGCACGCGCGTGCCTTCTCGGCAAGCGTCTCGACGTGACGGCCCAGCAGGGCCTTGTTGGCAGAGACGACGTGCTTGCCGTTCTCGAAGGCGGTGGTGAAGATTTCGGTCGCGGGGTGCTCACCGCCGATGAGCTCGACGACGATGTCGACGGCGGGGTCGGTGACGACGTCGTGCCAGTCGCTCGTAAAGGCCTCGCGCTCAATACCGGCGGCTTCGGCCTGCTCCCAGGCAAGCGCGCAGGCGCGGGTCAGCTTAAGGTCGATGCCGTAGGCGGCCAGGTACTCATCGTGGTGGCTCTTGATCAGACGGGCCACGCCGCCGCCGACGGTTCCCAGACCGATGAGGCCGACGTTCACGGTGCGCAGGGGTTCGCTCATAGATAGCTCCTTCGTGCATCTCATGGATGGATTAACCGCTTAAAGGTTGAGTGCATTCTAGCGTGAACCGAGGGCGCGTGCTCGCCAGGCAACAGGAGTCGCACAAAACGGCACCCCCGAAACGCTGCGGAAACATTGGAAACACGCTCGCTACAAACGAACTTCCGTAACAAACTGTCAACGTTTGCACCATAAGGTTTGCCCTGTACCGCAAGACGGTCGCACCGCGGCCAGCGAAAAGGGGGACACCATGTTTAGCATCAACAACGTACTTAACCGCAGGAGTTTCTTGGCTGGCGCCGCGGCGCTCGGTAGCACCGCGGCACTCGCTGGTTGCTCGTCGGGTGGCTCGGACGGCGGCTCCGCCGATGACGGCAAGACCTTCAAGATCGGTGTCATCGGCCCTCTGACCGGCGCCGCGGCAACCTATGGCGTTTCGGCCGAGAAGGGTGCCAAGCTCGCCGCCAAGGATTTTTCGACCAAGGACCTCAAACTCTCGCTTAAGTCTGAGGATGACGTCGCTGACGGCGAGAAGGCCATCAACGCCTTCAATACCTTGTGCGACTGGGGCATGCAGGCGCTCGTCGGCCCCGTCACCACCGGTGCCGCCGTCGCTGTCTCGGGCGAGATCGCCGACGATATGCTCATGGTCACGCCTTCGGCCTCGTCGCTCGACGTTACCAAGGATAAGACCACGGTTTTCCAGGTTTGCTTCACCGATCCCACCATGGGCGCCAGCGCCGCGAAGTTCTTGGCCGAGAAGTACGCGGATGCCAAGATCGCCCTGTTCTACAACTCCGGCGATACGTATAGCTCGGGCGTTGCCGACGCTTTTGCCGAGCAGGCCAAGGCGTCCAAGCTCGACATCGTCGATACCGAGACCTTTAAGGACGACTCTTCCACGAGCTTTACCAACCAGCTCACCAAGGCCAAGGAGGCCGGCGCCACGCTCATCTTTGCGCCGATCTACTACACGCCGGCGTCCGTTTTGCTCAAGAACGCCAAGGACATGGGCTACGACATGACCCTCATGGGTACCGACGGCATGGACGGCCTGCTCTCTGTGGAAGGTTTCGATACCTCTCTTGCCGAGGGCGTACTGCTCATGACCCCGTTTTCGGCTGACGACGAGAAGAATGCCGACTTCGTCAAGGCCTATAAGGATGCCTACGACGAGACGCCTAACCAGTTTGCCGCCGACGCCTACGATTGCGTCCACGCAATCGTCGAGGCTATCGATAAAGCGGGCATCGACCTTACGGCCGACGGTGCCGACATTGCCGGCGACCTTGCCAAGGCCATGCGCAAGATCAAGATCGAGGGCCTGACGGGCAAGCTCACGTGGAACGACGAAGGCCAAGTCGAGAAGCCCGCTACGGCCTATGTGATTCAGGACGGCAAGTACATCGCCGCCTAAGTGCGCATAAAGCACGACCGGTGAGGCTGTTTTATTCAGGGCAGGGACGCCTGTAACAGAATGGAAACATTACTTTTACAGAATAAAGTGGCAATACTGCATAAAGTAATAGAAATACGCAGAATTATGGATAAATGAACAAATCCAAAGAAAAGTTGAAATAATCGCCACTTTCCTTAACTAAAGCGTCTACTATTTTGCGAACGCCGAACACGGCGAAGGATGGCCTGTCGGGTAACCGAAACCCGACGAGATCTGAGAGGAGAGCCGCATGTCGAGCCTCACCGGTAAGTCATTGAACCCTGTTATGAATCGCAGGAGCGTTATCGCGAGCGCAGCAGGTCTGGGGGCGATGTCCATTCTAGCTGGCTGCTCCTCCAACGGCGGCGACAGCGGTTCCGCTTCGGGCGACGCTTCGTTTAAGATCGGCACCATCGGCCCGCTGACCGGCGCCAACGCGTCCTACGGCAAGTCCGTTACCCAGGCTGTCGAGCTTGGCTGCAAGGATTTCTCGACCAAGGAGCTGCCGCTTGTCAGCAAGGCCGAGGACGACCAGGCTGACGGCGAGAAGGCCGTCAACGCCTTTAACACCCTGCTCGACTGGGGCATGCAGGCCCTCGTCGGCCCGACCACCACGGGTGCGTCGGTTGCCGTTGCCGCAGAGTGCGGTAACGACCCCGAGACGTTCATGATCACCCCGTCCGCGTCCTCCGAGGACGTTACCAAGGGCAAGGATTGCGTCTTCCAGGTTTGCTTCACCGACCCCAACCAGGGTGTCAACGCTGCCAAGTTCCTGGCGCAGAAGTATGCGAACGAGAAGTTCGTGCTGTTCTATAACTCCGGCGACGCCTATTCTTCGGGCATCGCAGATTCTTTTAAGGCCCAGGCCGCTAAGTCCAAGCTCGAGATCGTCGACGAGGAGACCTTTAAGGACGACTCCGCCACGAGCTTTACCAACCAGCTGACCAAGGCAAAGCAGGCCGGCGCCACCATGATTTTTGCACCGATCTACTACACGCCCGCATCCGTCCTGCTCAAGAACGCCAAGGACATGGGCTACGACGTCAAGATGATGGGCTGCGACGGTATGGACGGTATCCTGGGCGTGGAAGGTTTCGACACCTCTCTGGCCGAGGGTCTGCTGCTCATGACCCCGTTTTCCGCCGATGACGAGAAGAACGCCGACTTCGTTAACGCTTACAAGGATAAGTACGGCGATACCCCCGACCAGTTTGCCGCCGACGCCTACGACGGCGTGCATGCGGTGGTCGAGGCCCTCAAGGAAGCCGGCCTGGGTGCTGACGCCGACCCGACCGAGGTTGCCGAGAAGCTTCCCGAGGCTATGCGCAACATTACCGTTGACGGTCTGACTGGCAAGCTCACCTGGAACGATAAGGGCCAGGTCCAGAAGGAGCCCACGGCGTACGTCATTACCGACGGCAAGTACGTACAGGCCTAATTGGCCGCCTTACATAGAGCGGTTTTGATCCCAAGCAGGGGAGGTTTTGGCCTTCCCTGCTTGCTTGGTATCTAGGGACGATGTAACGTCCCTGTTTCATACATTTACTGGAAACCTATTCGAAAGGGGGATGTGGAACATGACGGTCTTTATCCAATACCTGGTCAACGGCCTGTCCATGGGCAGCGTCTACGCCATCATCGCGTTGGGCTACACCATGGTCTACGGTATCGCCAAGATGCTGAACTTCGCTCACGGCGATGTCATCATGGTCGGTGCCTATGTCTCGTTCTGCGCCACGTCGTATCTTGGCCTCCCGGGCTGGGCATCTGTAGTTCTCTCTTGCGTGGCCTGCACGGTTCTCGGTGTTCTCATTGAGGGTCTGGCCTATAAGCCGCTGCGTCAGGCGCCGCCGCTCAGCGTGCTCATCACGGCCATCGGCGTGTCTTACTTCCTGCAGAACGCCGCGCAGCTTCTGTGGGGCGCCACGCCCAAGAACTTCACTTCGCTCGTCACCTTCCAGGTGCCGGAGTTCTTGGCCAAGTTCAACGTAAGCGCCGTTTCGCTCGTCACCATCGTCGCCTGCCTGGTTATCATGGCCGGCCTGATGTTCTTTACAGGTAAGACCAAGATGGGCAAGGCCATGCGCGCCGTGTCCGAGGACAAGGCTGCCGCTCAGCTCATGGGCATCAACGTCAACCGCACCATTTCGATGACGTTTGCCATCGGCTCTGCCCTTGCCGCCATCGCCGGCGTGCTGCTGTGCTCCTACTCGCCGGTGCTGCAGCCCACGACGGGTGCCATGCCTGGCATCAAGGCCTTCGACGCCGCTGTCTTCGGTGGCATCGGCTCCATCCCCGGCGCCTTTGTCGGTGGCATTCTCATCGGCATCATCGAGGCGATGGCGCAGGCTTACATTTCCACGAGCCTTGCCAACTCCATCGTCTTTGGTGTTTTGATCATCGTCCTGCTCGTCAAGCCTGCCGGCCTCTTGGGCAAGTACGTCCCCGAGAAGGTGTAGGTGAGCGTTATGAAGTTTCTTAAAGACAAGCAGACGCGTCACGACTTTGTCACGTACGCCATGTGCATCGTGGCGTTCGCCATCGTGTTCTTTATGCAGTCCAACCACATGATCCCGCGCATGATCGCCGGTCAGCTGGTTCCCATCACGGCCTATATCGTCATGGCCATCTCCCTCAACCTCGTCGTCGGCATCGCGGGCGACCTGTCGCTGGGCCATGCGGGCTTTATGAGTGTCGGTGCCTACACGGGCATCGTCACTGCCGTCGCGCTGGAGAGCACCGTTCCGTCCGATCCGATGCGTCTGATCATCAGCATCGTGGTCGGCGCTATCGCCGCTGCCATCTTGGGCTTCTTGATCGGTATCCCGGTCCTGCGCCTGAGCGGCGACTATCTGGCCATCGTGACCCTGGCCTTTGGCGAGATCATCAAAGAGATCGTCACTTGCCTTATCGTGGGCGTCGATTCCCGCGGCCTGCACGTGATCTTTAACATCACGGGCAACTCCACGATCGATGACCTGCACCTGCTCGAGGACGGCACCGCCATCATCAAGGGCGCCCAGGGCGCATCGGGCGTGTCGACCTATTCGACCTTCCTTGCCGGCGCTATCTTGGTTATGGTCGCGCTCGTGATTGTACTCAACCTGGTTCGCAGCCGTACCGGTCGTGCCATTATTGCCGTGCGCGACAACAAGATCGCTGCCGAGTCTGTGGGCATCTCCGTCACCCAGTACCGCATGATCGCCTTCGTGGTTTCCGCTGCTCTCGCCGGTGCTGCCGGAGCCCTCTTCGGCGGTAACTTCTCGCAGCTTTCCGCCACCAAGTTCGACTTCAACACGTCGATTCTCATTCTGGTGTTCGTGGTCCTGGGCGGCCTGGGCAATATGCGCGGCTCCGTTATCGCCGCGGCGCTGCTCACGGTGCTTCCCGAGCTGCTCCGTCAGTTCTCGGACTACCGCATGCTCATCTATGCCATCGTGCTGATCCTGGTCATGGTCTTTACTAACAACCCACAGCTCAAGGCGTTCTTCGCACGCATTAAGGACCGCTTTGCTTCCAAGAAGGAGGTGGCAGCCGATGCCCAGTAAGTTTGAGTTCAACAAGGGCAAGATGGTCCCGTATCCTTCTGGCGCCATCGTTCCCGACCGCGACCTGGGCGAGCGCCCGGCACTCGAGTGCATCCACCTGGGCATTGAGTTCGGTGGCCTTAAGGCAGTCGACGACTTTAGCCTGACTATCGGCAAGACCGAGATCGCCGGTCTGATCGGTCCCAACGGTGCCGGTAAGACCACGGTCTTCAACCTGCTCACCAAGGTGTATCAGCCCACGCACGGCACCATCCTGCTCGACGGCGAGGACACCTCGGGCAAGTCGGTCTATCAGGTCAACCGTATGGGTATTGCCCGTACATTCCAGAACATTCGCCTGTTCAACACCATGACGGTGGAGGACAACGTTAAGGTCGGTCTGCACAACCAGGAGCGCTATTCCGGCTTTGAGGGCGTGCTGCGCCTGCCGACGTACTGGAAGCACGAGAAGGCTGCCCACGAGCGCGCCATGGAGTTGCTGTCCATCTTTGATATGGAGCACCTGGCAAACGAGCAGGCCGGCTCGCTGCCCTACGGTGCTCAACGTCGTCTGGAGATTGTCCGCGCTCTTGCGACCAACCCCAAGCTGCTGCTGCTCGACGAGCCTGCCGCCGGCATGAACCCGTCCGAGACCGCGGAGCTCATGGAGAACATCGTCAAGATTCGCGACACTTTTGGCATTGCCATCATGCTTATCGAGCATGATATGTCGCTCGTTATGAACATCTGCGAGGGCATCTGCGTGCTCAACTTTGGTAAGGTCATCGCCAAGGGCACGGCGGAGGAAATCCAGAACAACGACGCTGTTATTGAGGCATATCTGGGCAAGCAGGATAAGGGGGAGAACTAAATGGCAGAGCCGATGCTTTCCGTCTACAACATCAACGTCTGGTACGGCGCTATCCACGCCATCAAGGACATCTCCTTTAACGTCAACGAGGGTGAGATCGTGGCCTTGATCGGCGCGAACGGTGCCGGCAAGTCTACAACGCTTAAGACTGTCTCGGGCCTGCTGCGTTCCAAGACCGGCTCCATCAAGTTTATGGGCGAGGACATCACCCATACGCCTGCCGACAAGCTGGTAGGTAAGGGTCTGGCTCAGGTCCCCGAGGGCCGTCGCGCCTTTTTGCAGATGACGGTCGAGGAGAACCTGGAGATGGGCGCCTACACGCAGCCCAAGTCCACGGTTGCTCCGGGTCTTGAGCGCGTCTACGAGCAGTTCCCGCGCCTTAAGGAGCGCCGTCGCCAGGTCGCTGGTACCCTTTCGGGTGGCGAGCAGCAGATGCTCGTTATGGGCCGTGCCCTTATGAGCAACCCCAAACTGCTTATGCTCGACGAGCCCTCCATGGGTCTGGCGCCGATTCTGATTGAGCAGATCTTCCAGATTGTCGAGGACCTGCACAAGGCCGGCACCACGGTGCTTCTGGTCGAGCAGAACGCGCAGATGGCGCTCTCGATCGCCACACGCGGCTACGTGCTCGAGACCGGCAAGATCACCATGACCGGCACCGGCCAAGAACTCCTGCACGACGACAACGTCCGCAAGGCATATCTGGGTGGTTAATCCATTCAAAAAAGGGGCGCTGACTAACCCAGTCAGCGCCCCTTTTAAGTTGCGGTGGAATAGGGACTGAATAGGGGCTCCAGAGGCCAAAACAGTCCCTATTCCACCGCAACTTCATGGGGATGTGTGACAATGCCCGTCGGAAAACATCTGCTGTCTTTGGGGGTCTATCTATGCTGTACGAGTTTTGTGCCGAGAACTTTGAGCGGGTGCCGGCGGCTATCGATGCCGGTGCAAGACGCATTGAGCTGTGCGACAACCTTGCCGTCGGTGGTACCACGCCCTCGGCCGGCGTTATCAGCGCTACGGTTAACTATGCCCATGAGCACGATTCACGGGTGATGTGCATGATCCGTCCGCGTGGCGGCGACTTTCACTACAACCAGGACGAGCTGCGCATGATGGAGATGGACTTGGGCCTTGCCGTGAGCGCCGGCGCCGACGGCTTGGTCTTTGGCTGCTGCAAGCCCTGCGCTGGCGGATGGGCGCTCGACGAGCTTACGTTGGGCGCCCTCGTGATGGCCGCGGGCTGCGCGACCGAGGAATGCAAGCGTGAGCCCATCGACATCACCTTCCACATGGCGTTTGACCAGCTCTCGCCCGAGGCTCAACTCGATGCCGTCGACACGCTTGCCGACTGCGGCGTTACGCGCATCCTGACGCATGGCGGCGCGACCGGCACGTCGATTGAGGACAACTTCGATCACCTGGCTCGCCTAATCGAGTATGCAGGCGACCGCTTGACCATCCTTCCCGGCGGCGGTATTACCGCGGCCAACCGTGATGCGGTTGCAGCGGCATTGGGCGTGTCCGAGCTCCACGGCACAAGGATCGTACCGCTGGAGGTGTAGCCCGTGGCACTTGTATTCGATGTTCAGCAGGCGAGCGGCAAGCCCGACGACAACCGTCGCCCCGGTACCGCGTGTCCCTTTTGCAACACGGAGGGGCTCACCAATATTGTCCGGCGCGACGGTGACTGCATCTGGCTCGAGAATAAGTTCAAGACCCTGCGCGCCACCCGTCAAACCGTGCTGATCGAGTCGGCCAATCACGACGCCGACCTGGTGACCTATGAGCCGGGTGAACTCCACCATGTGATGCGGTTTGCCCTGGGTTGCTGGCAGCAGATGATCGATTCACGGCAGTATCGAAGCGTGCTTATGTACAAGAACAAGGGTCCGCTCTCGGGCGGTAGTCTCGTTCATCCGCATATGCAGATTGTGGGTTTGGAGCAGGAGGACGGTTATGCTTCGCTGACTTCTGCCAATTTCGAAGGCATAAATGTCTGGCAACAGGGGAGAATCGCGGTCAACATCTCAACCGAACCGATCATGGGGTTCTTTGAGGTCAACGTTTCAGCCCCGCAGGGAATCGCCGCCAGCGATGACACGAGAGACCAAGCCGAGGTGGATCTCTTCGCCGATGCGATCCAGGTAGCTCTGCGCTATATCCTAAACGAGCACCACGGTGGTCGTGCAGAGTCGTACAACTTGTTCTTCTATCACCTGGGCGGTCGGACCATTGCCAAGGCGCTGCCGCGTTGGGTGGTTTCGCCCTACTTTGTCGGCTATCGTTTGGCCCAGGTCAATGCCGAGACAACGCTCGATATCGATGCTGAGCGGCTGCGTGCGCATCTGGAAACGCTCGTATAGCAAGACTAACACCCGCGTAATGCGGACAGTCTAGCGTGCCATGGCGTCGCGGCCGGCTTCGACGCGCTTGCGCTGGGCGGCGCGCTCCTCGCCGGTCAGACGCTCAAAGAGATGTCCGATAAGCGAGGCGAGTACCTGCTGAAACAGCGTTCCGCACATGACGGGAAACACGACTTCGCCCGGAAAGTACTGCGTAGCGATGACGGCGCCTGAAGAGATGTTACGCATGCCGCAGGTAAAGCACATGGTGGTCGTCTCGCTATATGGCAGATGCAGCGCGTGGGCGACCAGAAAACCGACGACAAAGCCACTGATGGCGAAGACCAAAATAAAGAGGGCGACTTCCAAGCGCACCGCGTTCATGTGCAGAACGTACTCACTCATGGCGGTGGAGTTGGACGCGATGACGCCTATCATCATGAACTTGCAGGCGGGCGAGAGCGCGGGGGAGAGCTTCTCGTGTCCCCATCCACGCGTGAGCTCGTTGATCACGATGCCGAGCACGGCGGGGATGGCGATCATGAAGGCCATGTCTTGCATCATGCTCGGTACATCGATCGAGACGGTGGCGCCCAGTAAGAGCTTAAGCGTGAGCGGAATCGTCACAGGTGAGATGACCGAGGACGTTAGGATGATGGTGAGCGCGAGCGGTCCGTTGCCACCGAACATGCTAATCCACATAAAAGCGGTGACGGCTACGGGCACACTGTATTCGAGAACGATGCCGCAGACAAGGTTGGGATTGGAACCAAAGAACAGCGACCCCATGGCATAGGCTGCTATGGGAATAAACACCGCCGAGACCAGCAGCGCCAAAATCAGATGCAGGGGGCGGCGGAACACCTCGGCTACCTGTTGAAAGGTGTTGCTGAGCGCACCCTGAAACGTCATAAAGGCAAACAAGGTGGGAACGATGGGCTTGAGCACGCCGATCTGCTGAGGAAAGAGCACGCCGAGCGCCACGCAAATCGGAACGATGACCTGCATATGCCCCGCGAGAAACTTGCCCAGTCCAACCCATTGCTTCATATGCGCTTGTGACTCCCTTTGCTCGTGAATCCGTTTTGAATGGATATGCTAGACGCTCGCATGCGTCCGTGCGTCAAAAACGCTCGATTATTTCGAGGATATTACCGACATCGTTTACCGAAACCACGGCGTGCTGCGAGGCTCTGCGTCCGTGCCGCACGGTATAATAAATTCGTTCAACAGATCTGCCTGCCGAAGCGGGCATACACAGAGGACTCATCGCTATGAACCGTGAGAGGTATCGCGGCGACCTGCCCCTATCGGGGGTGGGCGCTTATGTCATCGCTTAAGACGACGCATCGCTGGGCGGTTGCTCAGCAAAACCCCGAGCTCGAAAAGGAGCTTTCGGCTGGCCTGGGCATACCCGGGCTGGTGGCGCGCATTATGGTTGCGCACGGCATTACATCCATCGAGGAAGGCCAGCTGTTTTTGACGCCTTCGCTCGATCGCGACTGGGCCGACCCACTTATTATCCCGGGCATGTCGGTCGTTGCCGACCGCGTCGAGCGCGCTATTCGCAACCACGAGCACATTGCCGTCTTTGGTGATTTTGACGTTGACGGTATTACATCGACCTGTCTGTTGACCGAGGCGCTGCGCACGTTTGGCGCCGATGTCACGCCGTTTATTCCGCATCGCTTTGATGAGGGCTACGGTCTTTCGCGCGCGGCACTCGACCGCGTTAACGAGCTCGCTCGCCCCCAGCTGATCGTGACCGTCGATAACGGCATTGCCGCCAAGGAAGAGGTTTCCTATCTGGAGAGCCTGGGGATCGATTTGGTGGTCACGGACCATCACGAGCCCTCCGACCAGGTGCCGCAGGGTGTGCCCCTGACCGACCCCAAGCTCGAGGACGAGGGCCCCTCGCGCGAGCTTGCCGGTGCTGGTGTGGCGCTCAAGCTGGTGCAAGTCCTGGGTGAGCGCCTGGGCAAGCCGTCGTATTGGCGTTCGCTGATAGAGGTCGCGGCGCTGGGCACCGTATCCGACATGATGCCGCTTACGCCCGAGAACCGCGCACTGGTCGCCGAGGGCATCCAGCAGATGCGCGTGACGGCCCGTCCCGGCTACATCGCACTTGCCGCACTCGCCAAAGCGGACCTTTCGAGCATTACGGCGGATGGCCTGTCATTCTCGCTCATTCCCCGCTTAAACGCTGCCGGTCGCATGGCCGATCCAAAGCTGGCGCTCGACCTGCTGCTTGCCCGCAATCCCATCGAAGCAAGCGCGCTGGCGGCTGAGCTCGAGGAAATCAACCGCCAGCGCCGTGAGATCGAGGCGGAGCTCACGCGCGATGCCATGGCAAAGGTCGAGGAGACCTATGACGGCGGACGCGCGATCGTCGTGGGCGGCGAAGGCTGGCACGAGGGTGTCAAGGGCATCGTGGCAAGCCGTCTGACCAACCGCTATCACGTGCCGGCGCTGCTGTTCTCGATCGAGGACGGTATCGCGCGTGGCTCTGGTCGCTCGGTGGGCAAAGTTAACCTGTTTGACGCCGTCGAGCGCTGTTCCGACCTGCTGATTCGTCGCGGCGGACATGCCGGTGCGGTGGGTGTGACCATCGAGGCATCCAAGCTCGATGAATTCCGTCGTCGCCTTTCCGCCGTGCTATCGGAGATTCCCGCCGAGGACTTTGAAGACATCGACGAGGTTGCCGCTACGGTCGACCTTTCCGAGCTGAATATCGAGACTATAGAGCAGATTTCCCGTCTTGAGCCGTTTGGCCAGGGCAACAAGGTGCCGCTGCTGGCCGCCGAGGGCGTGACGATGTGCGATCGCGCCGTGGTGGGCAAAACCGGCGAGCACATGCGCTTTGTGGCGACCGATGGCGCCGCGAGCGTGCCGGCCATTATGTTCCGCGTGCCGCAAATCGATAAGCTCATCAACTGCGATAGCGCTGTCGACTTGGTATTCGAGGCCGTTGCCGAGCATTGGCAGGGGCGTGTGAAGCCCAAGCTCATGATCAAGGATGTTCTGGTCCGCGATACCACGCTGCCCAGCGTCGACGATCCGGCATGCGAGCTTCGTCGTGGCGTGCGGCCGGCGGATTCCGGCCTGCGCCTGGAGTCGCGTAAGCGCGAGACACTCGCCCAGCTTTCTTATACCGAGCTGACGCGCTCGCTTATCCATAGCTTTATCGGCTCCCCCCCACCACACCGCGCGCAGGTCGAGGCGCTCGATGCCCTGGCCGATCACCAAAGTGTTCTGGCCGTTATGGGAACGGGGCGTGGCAAGTCGCTCATCTTCCATGTGCATGCCGCGCGTGAGGCGGTGCTTCGCGGGCGTGCGAGCATCTTTGTCTATCCGCTGCGTGCGCTCGTTGCCGACCAGGCCTATCACCTCTCGTCGACGATGGCAGCGCTTGGCATTGGCGTCGGCGTGTTGACCGGCGAGACCGTGGAGGCCGCACGCGATAACGTGTTCGCCGGTCTAGCTTCGGGCCGCACCGGTATCGTGCTCACGACGCCCGAGTTCCTGTCTATCTACCGTGACCGCTTTGCGCGTTCGGGCCGCATCGGCTTTGTCGTTATCGATGAGGCGCACCACGCCGGCCTTGCCAAGGGCGGCGACCGCAGCGCCTATCTCGACATGCCCGATATCCTCAAAGCCTTGGGCGACCCGGTCGTTATGGCCGCGACGGCCACCGCGACGGCTCCGGTCGTGGCCGAGCTTGCCCGCATGCTTCCGATCACTCACACGGTGGTCGACGAGACGGTGCGCGAGAACCTGCAGCTTGAGGACGACCGAGATCTTGCGAGCCGCGAGAACCGTTTGGTGTCGATTGTGGCGACGGGGGAGAAGACCGTTATCTATGTGAACTCGCGCGACCAGTCCGTGGCGCTTGCCAAGACACTACGCAAACGCGTTCCCGACTGTGCGACCCGTATCGCGTTCTATAACGCTGGCCTTACGCGCACCGACCGCCATCGCGTAGAAGAGGCGTTTCGAGACGGCAGCCTCAGCTGCATCGTCTCGACATCCGCCTTTGGTGAGGGCGTCAACCTGCCCGATATTCGCCATGTCGTGCTCTATCACATGCCGTTTGGCGGCATTGAGTTTAACCAGATGAGCGGCCGCGCC
>URNJ01000039.1 GCA_900549215.1 uncultured Collinsella sp. | reverse complement strand
GGCTGCGGCTGCTGCAGGGGAAGGCGCTGCGGGCGCCGGCGATGCCGCGGGCGCTGTTGCTCAGCCCGCTGCGGCAACCGGCTCCGATGCTCAGTACGACGAGGCTGCTGCGAAGGCCGCGCTCAAGGCTGCCGAGATGGAGGCAAAGCTCGCCGCCATGGATCCCGAGAAAGCGGCCAAGGTCCGCGTGGCACTTGCCGCCAAGGCCGCCCGCGACAAGCAGAAAAAGGAGGCGTAAGGTCCATGGCGCATCGCTCCGTTATTCCGTTTGGCCCGCAGCACCCGGTGCTGCCCGAGCCGCTTCATCTGGACCTGGTGATCGAGGACGACCGCGTTCTCGAGGCAATTCCGCAGATCGGCTTTGTACACCGCGGGCTCGAGAAGCTCACCGAAAAGCGCGATATGCATCAGTTTGGCTACATCGCCGAGCGCATCTGCGGTATTTGCGCCGTGGGTCACAGCTGCGGCTATGCCAGCGCCTGCGAGCGCATGCTCGACATCGAGGCGCCCGGCCGCGTGCAGTATATCCGCACCATTTTGCACGAGCTTTCGCGCATTCACTCGCACCTGCTGTGGCTGGGCCTGCTTGCCGACGCCTTTGGTTTCGAGGCGTTGTTCTATCGTTCGTGGACCCTGCGCGAGCAGATTCTCAAGATCTTTGAGAGCACTTGCGGCGGGCGCGTGATTCTGTCGATTAACGAGATCGGCGGCCTTAAACACGACATTGAGGACTCCGAGCTGGCGGGCATTGTCCAGACGCTCGATGCCATGCGTCCCGACTATGAGGCCCTGGTGCATACGTTTTTGGACGACAATAGCTGCGGCGAGCGCCTGCACGGTGTAGGCGTGATCAGCAAGAAGGACGCGCTGGAGCTTTCGATGGTCGGCCCGTTCGGTCGCGCCTCGGGCGTGGACTACGACGTGCGCATGTTCGGTGACGGCGCCTATGCGGATCTGGCTGCGTTTGAGCCGATCGTGGCTACCGACGGCGACTGCTATGCCCGCTGCCAGGTGCGTTGTGCCGAGGTCACGCAGGCCATGGACATCATCAAGGAGCTTGTGGGCAAGATACCGCACGACGGAATCGGCGGGCGCACCAAGCTTACGCCGGCCGACGGCGCGCGCGGCGAAGTTGTGATTGAGCAGCCGCGTGGCGAGGCGTATTACTATGTGCGCGGCAACGGCACCAAGAACCTGGACCGTTTTCGCGTGCGCACGCCGACGTCGCAGAACCTGGCGGGTCTGACGCATGCACTGCAGGGCGTGCTCCTTGCCAACGTGCCCATGATTATCCTGACCATCGACCCCTGCATTAGCTGCACGGAAAGGTAGGCGCGGCATGAGTTTGCTGACATTTGCCAAGACGGCCTTGGGTTCTATGGTCAAGCAGCCGGTAACGGTGTGCTATCCGCAGGAGAAGCTCGCGGCGCCCGAGCGCCTGCGCGGGCATATCGTCAACGACATGGACGTGTGCATTTGCTGCGGCATGTGTGCGCGTCGCTGTCCGGCGGGCGCGCTCGCGGTCGATCGCAAGGGCGGAACGTGGTCGATCGACCCGTATGCCTGCGTGGTGTGCGGTGAGTGCATCGAGAGCTGCCCCAAGCACTGCCTGACTATGGACACCGCCCGCACCCCAGTCGCAGCGGACAAGACTCCCACAGTAGAAACCAAGCCGGAATAGCGTTGGGATGGGGCTGGTATAGCGCTGGAATAGGGGCCGGTGGGGCAAAAATGCCCCACCGGCCCCGCGCTTAAACGCGCGGTTGGGCTGCCACGAACAAAACTATGCCGGATTACGGGGCTGGATTGCGAATCCCCAACCATACAGAAAATCGAAAAACAAAACCGCAGGTAGATAGCCTGCCGTTTTTCAAAAAAAGGCTGTATGGATGAGGACTCCGACTTTAGCCCCGTAATCCGGCATAGTTTTGAAATAGCACCATATCCGTAGCAGCCCTTGATCTCCCGTGGACAGAGGGAAACGGATCATTTTTGCCTCACGAGGGCTGCCGCGTGACCCGTCTGCCACGAAATGGGCCTATCTACTACGTTTAGGCGGCAGTCCTCGACCACGTCAAGTAATGCGAAATGAAAACCGCAGGTAGAACGCTTGCGGTTTTTCATGAAAAGCGGCTATGGTCGGGGTATCGAGTCAAACGTAGTAGATGGCCCGATTTCGTGGCGAGCGTTACCAACTGATCCCCCGGGGACGGAGGAAAACGGATCATTTTGACCTGTTGGCTCCGAGTCGCACCCGTTTTCCTGCGAAAACTTTCGTGTCTCAACTTCGGTGAGACATTTGTCTCACGCCCAAAATCAAATCTGGAACGTGTGTCACCTGCCCTAATTGTGTCTCATTTCGTAACTTTAGGCTGATGCAAGGTTTGAGACAGTGAGAAGGGAGACGCGATGAGTAAGTACACGAGGGGTCTCTTGGCGGTGATACTGGCCGTAGTGCTGGTGTTGCCAGCCGCAGCATTCGCCATGCTGCCCGAGGCCAACGCCAGGTCCAGCACGGGAATGGACGGACCGATAATGACCGGAAAGGTCGTCGACCCCGATACCAGCGGACGCTGGGAAATCTGGGCGGCAGGCCACGGCGGCAATAAGGTAACGACCCAAAACGTCGGCCGAATCTGGACCGATAAGACGGTCAAGGCAACCGGGGAAAACGAAGAGTCGGACTTTTTGACCACGCTTTCGGCGATGTCCTCGACGTCTAATTCAACCGTGACAGTCACCACGCCACTTGACATCGTGATGGTGTTGGATGCCTCCGGCTCGATGGATGATCCTATGGGTGGCGGAGATCGCACCAAGCGTATCGATGCACTGAAGAGCGCTGCGAACAGCTTTATCAATACCATCGCCAAACAAAACGAGGCTATCGAGGGCGTTGATAGGCAGCATGGGGTTGCCATTGTTAAGTTTGCGGGTGATAAGACTGATAAGGTCGGCAATGACACGTACTATCAAGGCCAATACAAGTACAACCACTCGCAGGTAATGAAGGGTTTGACCGATTGCTCCGGCGGCAACGTGAAAGCTCTTAAGGATACAGTTGCTGGAATCAAGCCAAGCGGTGCTACGCGTGCCGACTATGGTCTGGAACTGGCCGGGGATATCACTTCTGGTCGCGCAGATGCCAAGAAGATCGTTGTGTTCTTTACCGACGGCAAGCCAACGAGCTACAGCGAGTTTGATTCTGGCGTCGCCGATGCTGCCGTGACGGCTGCCAAGAACATGAAGGACAGCAAGGCCACCGTTTATACCATCGGCATCTTTAGTGGAGCGGACCCCGCTGCCGATCCCTCGAAAAAGGGGACAAGCGACGTCAACAAGTTTATGCACGCCGTGTCGAGTAATTATCCCGATGCCACGTCGTATGCGAGCGACGAGCTTGGCACACGCGCGGAAAACTCCGACTACTACAAGTCGGCGACCAATGCTGAAGAGCTCAAGAAGGTCTTCGACGACATCTCACAGGCCATCACATCGGAGCCGCCTTATCCGACCGAAATCCATAAGGGCTACGACGAGACCAAGTCCGGCTACATCACGTTTACCGACGAGCTGGGCGACTTTATGCAGGTCGACGGATTTACCGAAGTCGTCATCAACGGCATGTCGTTTACCAAGGCGAGCAAGACGGTCAACAAAGAAACCAATACCGACACCTACGAGTTTTCCGGCAAGGCAAAAGACCTGCTCATCACCGTGCAGCGTGCTGGCGATGACAATCCCCGGAAGGGCGATATCGTAACGGTTAACATTCCTGCGTCGTTGATTCCGCTGAGTCACTTTAAGACCGTAGACGGCAAGCTTTCGGTCGACAACGTTAAGCCCATTCAGGTGAAGTATGCCTCGAGCGTGAAGAGCGCCGCACTTGACAACCTGTTTACGCCCGAGAAGGTAGCAGGGCTCAAGAACTACATCGAGCATAATACGACTGTCGTTGACGGCACCAAGACCGTGAGCTTCTACGCGAACAAGTGGAGCGGTGGTGCGCTGGGTGATACGGTTGCGACCTTTGAGCCGGCCGACACCAACCGCTACTACTACTTCCAGAAGCAGACTCCCATTTACGCGGATAAGGACTGCACGCAGCCTGCAAAGAATTCGCTGGCAGATACTGGCACCTATTACTACAAGGATGAGTTTGAGGAGCGGGGCTCGAACGGCGAGGCCAAGCCCGCCACTGCTGTCATCGAGTTTGTCGGCGGCGACGCAGCGAAGTTTGACGGCGCTCTTGTTGCCGACGAGGACGGCAACCTTTCGTTTAGCGTGGGAACCGCGCGTTTGGCCTTTATCGATGAGCTCCACACTACCAAGGGCAGCGTGGGCGGCAACAGCACTGGTACCGCGACCGACGTTCTCAACCCCAAGTGGAACAACGTGTCTGCCAAGGCGACCGCGACGCATGTCAATTCCTACCTGGGCAACAACGGCAAGATCAGCTTTGCGTATGACATGACGCCGGCAATGGTGAACACCAAGGCCAGCTTTGGCCTGACCAAGGTGCTCAAGGGTCGCGACTGGACGAATGCTGACGCGTTTGAGTTTGGCCTGACATCCGAGAGCGGCGCCCCGATGCCTGCGGCTAGGACTGCGACCGTGCGCAAGGCTGACCTGGACCAGGGCAAGGCTGCCATCGACTTCGGCACGATCGAATACACCGAACCTGGCACGTACGTCTACAAGGTCAGTGAAAAGCATGCCGGGACCACGATTGACGGCATCGCCTACAGCAAGAACGTCGCGGAGATCACCGTGACGGTAGCGCCCGACAAGAAGGGTGAGCTGAGCGCTGGCGTGAAGGTGACCTCGGGCGAGACCGAGTTCAAGAACGTTTACGCCACGAATCCTGTTGAGTCCAGCGTCACCGACCAGATTACCGTGACCAAGTCTCTGACCGGGCGTGACCTTACGGCCGACGAGTTCAGCTTTGAGCTGCTCGAAATCATTGACAAGGAAGTTAAGCCTGTCGAGACCGTTAAGAACGCCGCCGACGGCAAGGTGACGTTCAGTGCCATCAAGTACACCGAGATCGGCCAGCACACCTACAAGCTGCATGAGGTTAAGGGCAACGCCGGCGGTATTGACTACGATGACGCGGTCTACACCATCGTGACGACCATCGCCGATAACGGCAAGGGCCAGCTGGTTGCCACGCACGAGCTGAAGGACGCCAAGAGCATCGAGTTCAAGAACGCCTACACCACGAATGCTACCGAGGCATCGCTTGCGGGTATCAAGAATCTGCAGGTTGACGACGCTCTGACCCCGGCTGATATCACCGGCAAGTTCACCTTTACCGTGACCGGTGAAGAGGGCGCGCCTATGCCTGCGAGCACGAGCGTGCACAACGACGTTGACGGCAAGGTCGACTTTGGCAAGATCGCCTTTACGCTCGACGACCTTAACAAGGCTCTGGGCGAGAAGCCCGAGAAGCGCGAGCACACCTTTACCTACACCGTGACCGAGTCCGGCGAAGTGGCTGGCGTGACCAACGACGCCAAGCTGTCGCGCAAGGTTTCCTTCACCGTGACTGATGACGGCAAGGGCAATCTGAGCGTATCCCGCAAGCCGGACGGCGATGTGGCAT
Source organism: uncultured Collinsella sp. (assembly GCA_900549215.1). Classification (GTDB taxonomy): domain Bacteria; phylum Actinomycetota; class Coriobacteriia; order Coriobacteriales; family Coriobacteriaceae; genus Collinsella. The sequence continues at coordinate 7,592 of URNJ01000039.1, read as the reverse complement.
TTACGTTCACCAATACCTATAACGTGACGCCTGTCGAGACGAGCGTTACCGACCAGATCACCGCGAACAAGGTCCTGACTGGCCGCAATCTCATGGACAGCGAGTTCTCCTTCGAGCTCGTCGAGGGCGACAAGGTCGTCGCCACCGGCAAGAACGACGCCGAGGGCAAGATCACGATGGGCGCCGTGAAGTACGACAAGGCCGGCAAGCACACCTACACGCTGCGCGAGGCCAACGGCGGAACCACCAGCAAGGGCATCACCTACAGTGACGCCGAGTACACCATCGAGACCACCATCACGGACAACGGCGACGGCACCCTCAAGGCCGAGCATGTCCTGAAGGACGCCAAGACCGCAACCTTCAAGAACACTTACAGCGTGACCCCGACCGATGCAGACCTCGACTTTGACCTGAGCAAGGCCATCGACGGTCGCGAGTGGACGGATGGGGACGAGTTCGGCTTTACCATTACCGCCCCCGATGGCGCTCCGCTACCCGATCCTGCAACCGTAACCGTGAGCAAGCACGATGCGAAGGACGGCATTGCCGCCATCAAGTTCGGCAAGATTCGCTACACGGCTGCCGGAACCTACAAGTACGAGATCCGCGAGAACGCGGGTAATACGGTCGGCATGACGTATGACTCCCACGTCGCGACCGCCGAAGTAACCGTGACCGAGGACGGCGAGGGCAAGCTGACCGCCAATGTCACCAAGAAGGAAAACGGACGCTTTACCAACACGTACCGCACTGAGCTTAACTACACCGCGGCCGGCGGTCTGTGGCTCAGCAAGTATCTGGACGGCCGCCCCATGACCGAGGGCCAGTTCACGTTTACCGTGACGCCTGCCGACGAGGCCTCGGCCAACGCGCTTGGCCTGCTGCCCGGAGCCAACAACTTCAAGTCCCCTGCGACGGCAGAGGCAACGGTCGGACTGATCGACATTCTGGCTGGTCATGAGGTTAAATTTACGCAGGCTGACGCCGGCAAGACCTTCAAGTACACCGTGGCCGAAAAGAACGACGGCCAGCCCGGTTACACCTACGATGACGCCGTACGCACGGTGACGATCGCCATCGCCGACGACACCGCCGGTACGCTCACTGCTACGACGACCGTTTCCGGTGGTCCCGAGGGCACGCATGAGACGGTCCACAAGAGTGGCGAGAACAAGGTCGAGAAAGCCCTGGTGCCGTTCCACAACAGTTACAGCGCTACGACCAACACGCCTGGTGGCACCGCTGCTCAGGTCGTTGCCACCAAGACTCTGACCGGCCGCCCGATGGCCGACGGCGAGTTCTGGTTCGGCATCGCCTATCAGGGTGAGCTTGTGGCATACGAAAACCTCAAGCCCAATATCGGCGGGCACGTGAGCTTTGATACGCTGCACTACGACACCAAGATGCTTGCTAATCTTGAGGCTGCTGGGCTTGCTTATCGTACCGATAAGGACGGCAAGCTTGCCTGGACCATTAACTACACGGCCTACGAAGATTTATTCGGGCTGCCGAATGGCGTTTCCGCTACAACGTGGAGCTTTGGCTTTAAGGTTATCGTCGTCGACAACGGTGACGGTACCCTGACGGCAACGGTCGACTACGGCGGCGTCGAGCCCTTGTTCGAGAACGTCTACGGCGCCGAAGCCGTCGATGCCGCGCTCACCGGCACTAAGAAGCTCCAAGCTGCCGAGGGCCTGACCCCGGCTGACATCACGGGCAAGTTCACCTTTACCGTGACCGCCGACGAGGCTGGTGCCCCGATGCCCGAGCGCACGACCGCAACCAACGACGCGGCTGGCAACGTGGGCTTTGGCAAGATCCACTTTACGCTCGAGGACCTCAACCGCGCTCTGGGCGTGACGGACGATGCGACCGATAAGGCCGAGGCGGACGAAGCTGACGAGGCCGAGGCCGACGAGGCTGACGAGACCGAGGCTGAAGAGGCCGACGCTGACGCCAACGCCGACGAGTCCGGGCCCGCAGCCCCCACCGCTCCGCGCTCGCACACCTTTACCTATACGGTGACCGAGTCCGGTAGCGTCCCTGGCGTGACCAACGACCCCAACGCCACGCGCAAGGTTTCCTACACCGTGACTGACGACGGCGCCGGACATCTGAGTGTCGTGCGCAACGGCGACGACGGTGCGGACTTCACGTTCACCAACACCTACGTCGTGGCGCCCACCGACTCTTCCGTGACCGATCAGGTCAAGACGGTTAAGCGTCTGACCGGACGTGACCTTGCAACCGGCGAGTTCACGTTTGAACTGCTCGAGGACGGCGTGGTTGTCGCCAGCGGCACCAACGACGCCAACGGCAACGTTACGCTGAGCCCGATCCACTACGAGGCGCCCGGTACGCACACGTACACGCTGCGCGAGGCTCGCCCGAACGCGCTTAGCCTGTACAAGGGTGTCACCTATGACGGCACGACCTACACCGTCGTGACCACCGTCTCCGACAACGGCGACGGTACGCTGGCCGCGACGCACAAGCTCGAGGGAACCACCGAGTCGGCTGGCTTTACCAACAAGTATCACGCCATGCCCACGCAGGTCTCCATCGGCGCCATTAAGGTGCTCGAGGGACGCGAGCTCAAGAAGGACGAGTTTAGCTTTAAGCTCGTTGGCGAGGACATCGAGTCTACGGTTACCAACGATGCCGACGGCAAGATCAACTTCGACAAGCTCGAGTACGACGAGCCCGGTACGTACGTCTACACCGTCAGCGAGGTCAAGGGTGACGAGGCCGGTATGACCTACGACAAGTCCGTCTTTACCGCGACCGTTAACGTGGTCGACGACGGCGAGGGCAACCTCAAGGCGAACGTTGCCTTTACCAAGGGCGACAAGAGCGTCGAGGGTATCGTGTTCAACAACACGTACAAGAAGCCCGAGACGCCCGTGCCGACGCCCGACCCCGGCACGCCCAAGACCGTGACGAACATCGTCAAGACGGTCAAGGGTTTCCTGCCCACCACGGGTGACCAACAGGCTGCCGCTCTGCTTATGGCATTTGTCATCGCCATGGCCGGCGTCGGAGCCCTAGTCTGGGGTATCCGTAAGCGCTAGGCACGTCGACAGCGCCCGGGGCCAAAAGGCCCCGGGCGGCCGGCAGGGCTAAATTCCGACCTACTCCTACCCCCAGCCGCCACGGAGGCATCTCCCTCCTCCGTGGCGGCACTTTTGTGTGCCGGGGGCGCCACGAAACCGGCCCATCTACTACGTTTAGCCCCTTACCCCCAACCATGCCAAAAAAAACGCGAAGACAAAACCGCAGGTAGAACGCCTGTGGTTTTGTTCAAAACGAAGGTATGGTCATGGGTATCGCGTCAAACGTAGTAGATGGGCCGATTTCGTGGCGAGCGGTTCCGGCTGATCCCTTGGGGACGGAGGAAAACGGATCATTTTGGTCCCGCGAGGCTGGCGGAGGCACTCGTCCAGGGCCGCCCGAACAAAACTATGCCGGTTTACGGGGCTGAGTTACGAGTCTCCAACCATGCCGATATTCGTGAAAATAAAACCGCAGGTAGACGAGCCGTCATTTTGCAGAAAACGCGGGTATGGATGGGGGTCCTGAGTTTGGCCCCGTAAACCGGCATAGTTTTGAAATGGCCTTAAATCGGTAGCAGCCATTTTGCTATGCCGGAACGGTCGGTCTTCGGGCAACTACCCTCGCAGGTAGGCGATAGCGATCTGCGTGCGGTTGCGCAGGCCCATCTTTGCCAGGATTGAGCTGATGTGGTTGCGCACGGTGCCTTCGCCCATGTAGGCGGTGGCGGCGATCTCTTTGTTGTCGAGGCCGCGGGCGATGAGTTCGGCGACTTCGAACTCGCGGTCGGTCAGGCTGGCGAAGGCTGCGGGCCGGCGGGGCGTGCCCGCCTCGACGTCCGTTCCGTCAAAATCGATGTCCTCGATCGCCTTGCCCTCGAGCACGCGTTTGCCGTCCATGACCTGCGCCAACGCCGACGGAATGGCAGCGACATCGGTCTTGATCAGGTAGCCGCGGGCGCCCAGCTTGAGCGCCGACACAATGTACTCGTCATCCGAGAACGTCGTCAGAAACACCACGCGCGCCGCAGGGTCGTGCTCAAGGATCTCGCGCGCGGCCGAAAGGCCGTCGCGTCTGGATGTCGAGCAGCGCAATATCGGGTGCGTGCTCGGCGTAGAGCGCCACCGCATCGTTGCCGTTGGCACCGGTGCCCACCACTTCGATCTGCGGCTGGGCGCCCAAGATAATCTTGAGCGAATCGACCACCAAGCGGTCGTCGTCGACAACGATGAGCCTCATCGGCCCTCATCTCCTTGCTGTTTGGGAACGGTGGCAAACACACGCCAGCCGCCGGCGCCGGCACGCGGGCCGGCGGGGAAGGTGCCGCCAAGCGCCTCGATGCGCTCGCGCATGGAGGCGAGCCCCATGCCCTCTGCGGTGCCGCGGCCGCTTGCTTGGACCTCACCCACGCCATCGTCGGTAACAATGAGCTGGTAAAACGACGGATGCTCCATGCACCGTACGGTGACGGTCTGGGCGCAAGCGTGGCGCATGGTATTGGAGAGCGCTTCGCGCAGGACCGCTGCAAAGCAGTTGGCGACGTTTGCGGGCGCATGTTCGGCCATAACTTCAAGCTCAATCTGCGGGCCGCCGTCCGAGCGTGTGCCTTCGACAATGCGTTCGAGCTGCACGGAAAGGTCGACGGCGTTGTCGTTGAGCGCGTGGACGCTGGTGCGCACAAGCTGGAGCGCCTCGTCAACCGTGCGTTTAACGTCGGCGAAATCGGCGGCGACGCCAGGCTCGTCGGCGTGGACCACGCGTAGGGCTTCGGCCTGCAGTGAGGCGCGCGTGAGCTGGTGCCCGACGTTATCGTGGATCTCGCGCGCGATGCGGGCGCGTTCGGCGAGCGTCGCGAGCTCGACTTCGTAGTCCTGGCGATCGGCAAGATCGCGGTTGCGCGCCTCGAGCGCGAGGGCTCGTTCCTGCAGCTCGTCGCGGGTGCGGCGCATGCGCCGCTGCTCGCGCTCCAACTGGGCGGTGCGTAGCGATAGCAAGGTGGCGGCAACCGAAAGGATGGCGGTTAACAGCAGCGTTCGGGTGGTGAGCACGCCACCACGAAGGTCCGCGACAAGCGCGCAGACAAACACGGCGCCAATCGCCAGCGCGGGCCAGATTCGTTCACGGCGAACGCGTCGCGCGATGTCATAGAGAGCGAGAGGCGCAAACGGCACAAACGGCGGCACGAAGACAGCCGCGATGATGCAGGCGTAGCTCGCGGCCTCGCTCACACGGCGGGCGCGGGTTTCCCGTACGGCCCCCGCCAGCCGCGCACCAGGTGGCAATAACGCCAAGGCAAAACGCCGCGACCAGGCGAGCGTCCACAGCAAGACCCATGGCGGCCGCAATACAGCACGCCAGCACGATCGATTTGTCGAAAAGCCTGTTCATACGGGTATTGTACGCGAAGCCGCGCGTGGTGGAGGGACCGCCTGCGCAACCGTGACATTCCTCCCACGCGGCAAAGCGGGGACGTCGGCAGGCCGCACGGCCAAGCTCCGCACTCGTGACAAAGCTCACTGGTGCGCGCCGCTCGCTCCTGCGATGATGCAATCGTACCGGGCCGCAATCAACAGAAGGGCCGCCTCATGACAGACATCGTCCACGTCGAAAACCTCGTCAAGCGCTACGACGACCTTATCGCGCTCGACCACTTTAGCCTGAGCATCGCCCCCGGCGAGATCTTTGGCCTGCTGGGCCCCAACGGCTCGGGCAAGACCACGTCCATCAACTGCATTCTGCAGCTGCTCGCCTACGACAAAGGCACCATCGAGCTGTTCGGCGAGCCCATGACGCCCGCCCGCTACGACCTCAAGCGCCGCATCGGTGTGGTGCCGCAGCAGGTGGCGGTGTTTGACGAGCTTACGGTGCGCGAGAACATCGACTATTTCTGCAGCCTTTACGTCAACGACCGCAAGCGCCGCCGCGCGCTGGTGGACGAGGCGATCGACTTTGTCGGGCTGGGCGACTTTACCAAGTTTCGCCCCGGCAAGCTCTCGGGCGGCCTGGCGCGTCGCCTCAACATCGCCTGCGGTATCGCGCACAAGCCCGAGCTCATCTTCTTTGACGAGCCCACGGTGGCGGTCGACCCGCAGAGCCGCAACGCCATCCTGGAGGGCATCTGCCGCCTGCGCGACGAGGGCGCCACGGTGGTGTATACCAGCCATTACATGGAGGAAGTCGAGCAGATTTGCAGCCGCATCATGATCATGGACGGCGGACGTGTGCTGGCGCAGGGCACCAATGACGAGCTCAAACGCATGATTCAAATGGGCGAGCGCGTGACTGTCGAGGTCAGCGCCGTAGAGACCGCCACGGTCGAGCGGCTGCGCGCCCTCGAGCACGTGCTTTCGGTTGAGTTGTCCGGCGGCGAGCTCGTCTGCACCTGCGAAGCGAGCCCGCACAATTTGGTCGACATCCTCGACACGCTGCGCGCCGCCGATGTGGCGCTCGGCCGCGTGTGGAGCGAGCCGCCGACCCTCAACGACGTGTTCCTCGAGATCACCGGCCGCGAGCTGCGCGACTAGGGGGCAGCTATGTTCAACACCATTATCATTACGGTCAAGACGCTGCTGCGTCGGCCGAGCACGTGGGTCTGGGGCGCGGTCTTTCCCGTCGTGCTTTCCACGATGTTCATGTTTATGTTTGCGAATCTGAGTTCCGACGGCAAGATTGATCCGGTGCCGGTTGCCGTCGTGACGGACGAGGCCTGGGACGCTTCGACCTTTAAGGACGTGGCGACGTCGCTTGCCAAGGAAGGCGACGACCAGCTGCTCGAGATCCACGAGTGTGACGACGCAGCCGCCGCGAACCGTGCGCTCAAGGCCGGAGAAGTCGCGGGCATCTATACGGTCGACGATGCAGGCACGCCCAAACTCACGCTGCTATCGAGTTACGACAGCTCACGTGCGAGTACGGTGCTCACCGACCGCAGCATTCTGGAGACGGTAGCGAGCTCGTATACACAAAATGCCGGGCTCATGCGCCAGATTGCCCAGGACAACCCGGCGGCGCTCGCCGACCCGGAGGCGGTTGCGCGCGCCCTGTCGCTCGAGGGCGGGACCCGCCGCGTAAGCCTGACACGCACCACACCCGATGGCACGGTCATCTACTATTACGCGCTCTTTGGCCTGGTCGCGATGATGTCTGCCGAGTTTGCCGCCTTGAGCGTCGTCGATCTGCAGCCCAATCTGTCGGGCCTTGGCGCGCGTCGCTGCGTGGGCAGCCTTTCCAAGACGGCGTCGCTGGCCGGCATCTTTGTCGGCTCGTGGCTGGTTTCCTTCGCCTCGATGGCGATCGCAATCGGCTACGTGCGCCTGGTCGTGGGCGTCGACTTTGGCGGGCGCGAGGGGCTGTGTCTGGTGGGCGGCGCCGCTTCCGCGCTTGCCGCCACGGGCCTGGGACTCTTTGTGGGCACGCTTCCCGTTAAGGGCGGCAAGGCGTCCAAGTCCGGCATCCTCACGGGCTTTGCTACCACGTGCGCCCTGTTCGCCGGCCTCTACGGCGAGCCGGCGATGGCGGCTGGCGGAGAATAGATGAGC
>URNJ01000038.1 GCA_900549215.1 uncultured Collinsella sp. | reverse complement strand
GACTGTAATGGACGTTCTTAAATGACTAGTCGAAAGGGACGCTCTTGCCGGCACCTGGGGACGGTCCCTAAGTGCCGGCAGATTGGGACACTTCTTTGCAAGATGGCGCTGAAGATTGTCCCCGACGACTAGTCGTTTAATGCATCAGTTTCTGTCGAGTCGGTGCTCTTTGCGGGTTGCCCGTATAATGGTTTGCGTATGAACCGCAACCAAGGAGTTCTAGTTTATGGACCAGAGCCTTTTTAAATTCGACCTGATCGCCGAGGACCCGACCACGCACGCGCGCGCCGGCGTGCTGCATACCCCGCACGGCGAAATCGAGACGCCGATCTTTATGCCCGTGGGCACCAAGGCAAACGTCAAGGGTATTCCCACCGAGACCGTCAAGCAGCTCGGCGCCCAGATCGTGCTTGCCAATACCTATCACCTGTCCATGCGCCCCGGCGAGGACACCATCGCCGAGTTGGGCGGACTGCACAAGTTCATGAACTGGCATGGCCCCATTCTTACCGACTCGGGCGGCTTCCAGGTCTTTAGCCATAACGACGCCGTTAAGCTCACCGATGAGGGCGTGCGCTTTATCGTCAACGATTACGACGGCCGCCACGTGTTCTGGACGCCCGAGGACAACATGGAAATCGCCATGAAACTCGGCTCCGACATCTGCATGCAGCTGGACCAGTGCCCGGGCTATCCCGCCACGCGCGCCTACGTTGAGCGCGCCGTTGAGCTGTCGAGTATGTGGGCCGAGCGCTGCTATAAGGCGCATACCCGCGACGACCAGGCGCTCTTTGGTATCGTCCAGGGCGGCATGCACCTAGATCTGCGCCTGCGCTCGCTGCGCCATCTGGAGGAGTGCGGCGACTTCCCCGGTTACGGCATCGGCGGCTACTCGGTGGGCGAGGACCACGAGACCATGTTCGAGACCCTGGCACCGCTCGTAAGCGAGTACATGCCCAAGCACAAGCCGCGCTACCTGATGGGCGTCGGCAACCCCACCCCCCTCGTGCGCGGTGTGGGCGTGGGCATCGATATGTTCGACTGCGTGCTGCCGACGCGCACCGGCCGCATGGGCACGGCATTCTCCAGTGAAGGTCGCCTTAACTTCCGCAACGCCCGCTTTGCGCATGACGACGGCCCCATCGATCCCACCTGCACCTGCCCGGTGTGCACGGGCGGTTACAGCCGTGCGCTCATCCGTCACATGGTCACGCAGAAGGAGATGCTCGGCGGCATTCTGCTGTCGATGCACAACATCTACTACCTGCTCAACCTTATGCAGCGTGTCCGTCAGGCCATTATCGAGGGCCGCTACGGTGCGTTCGTGAGCGACTGGATGAACAGCCCCGCGGCGGTGGATTACTAAGGGCGACAGACACGCTTGCGGAGCGTGGGCAACGGCAAACGCTGAGCGCCAGCCGCTCGTCACATTCTCTGACGCTGGCTGCGCGACCGCTGACCGATAGCTTGCAAGCACTTGATACATCATGGGTACCATACCGAATAGTTGATGTTCGGGCGGGTGTTTGGCGCATGGCGTCGACCCCGCCCGTTTTTCTTTTTCTCGATAGGAGCACCCATGATTAAGAACGAGAATGTCGAGGGCGAGCTTGCCTACGACGAGACGTACCGCCGTGGTCCCGTGGTCATGCGCGGCCCCATGATTCCTAAGGACAACACCTACGCCAACCTGCTGGCGCCCGAGGAGTCGACCGACTGGCTGCATGCCGATCCGTGGCGCGTACTGCGCATCCAGGCCGAGTTTGTCGATGGCTTTGGCGCACTTGCCGAGTTAGGGCCTGCGGTGACCATCTTCGGTAGTGCCCGTACGCCCAAGACCGATCCACTCTACAAGGCGGCGCGCACGGTCGGCCGTAAGATTGCCCAGCGCGGCGTGGCGGTTATCACCGGTGGCGGCCCCGGCATCATGGAAGCGGCCAACAAGGGAGCGGCGAGCGTCAACGGCAAGTCAGTCGGCCTGGGTATCGAGCTTCCGCACGAGCATGGGCTCAATAAATACGTGAACCTCGGCATGGACTTCCGTTACTTCTTTGTGCGCAAGACCATGTTCGTCAAATACAGCTCGGGCGCCATCGTGTTTCCCGGCGGCTTTGGCACGCTCGACGAGATGTTCGAGGTGCTCACGCTGGTGCAAACGCACAAGGTCAAGCGCATGCCCCTCGTGCTGGTGGGCACAGAGTACTGGCAGGGCCTGTTCGACTGGCTCAACGGCCCGGTGATGGACGCCGGTATGATCAGCCCGCTCGATCCCGAGCTCGTGCACATCACCGACGACCTCAACGAAGCCGTCGACATCGCCCTGAGCGGGCTGATGTAGGGTAGGTAAAATGGGACGGGGCTAAAAGACTGGTCTGAAACGTTTGATACCAGTCTTTTTAGCCCCGTCCCAAATGAACTGCTTCTAAGTTGCGGTGGAATAGGGATTGATTTGCGGCTGATAAGCCAAAAACAGTCCCTATTCCACCGCAAGTGGTATGGGTAGCCCTAATTGGCAGGTTGGTAGCGGGGGCAGTAGCTGATGGCGATGGCGTCGACGCCTACGTGGGTGGCGATGGTGCAGCCGATGGGGCCGGTGCCGGCGTCTACGTAATCCTGGCCCGCGAGTGCCTCGTTGACAAGCTCCTGCTCCTCGGCGGCGCCGGTCGTGAGCACACGCACGCTTGAGCCCGGGTGCTCGTCCAAAAACGCGAGACAATCTGCCATGGTGTTGGCGACGATGCGCTTGGCGCCGCGACCCTTCTTGATGGCCTTGATCTCGCCCGACTGCCACTCCGGCGAAACGGCCAGGCGAATGTTGAGCATCTGCGTGAGCTGGCCGGCGAGCTTGGGCGCGCGGCCGTTCTTAACGAGGTTCTCGAGCGTGCGGGGAATCAGCAACAGGTGTGCGTCGGGCAGCGTCGCGCGGATCTGCGCCTCGGTCTCGTCCAAGTTGCGGCCGTCTTCGCGCATGGCCAGCGCGTACTCCACCAGCAGGCCCTCGGCGCCGGAGCCGGTGCGCGAGTCGATGCAGCGCACGTCCAGCTCGTGCGTTTCGGCCGTCAAACTGGCGTTGGCATAGCAGGCGGACCACTCGCTGCACAGCGAGATAAAGATGGCGCTATCGTGGCCGTCGGCGCGCACGCGGTCAAAGAGTGCCTTGAACTCGCCGGCGCTCGGCTGCGAGGTGTGCGGCAACTCCTCGGAGCCAGCCATGCGGGCGACGTATTCCTCGGCGGTAATCTGCACCTGGTCGAGCAGGTCCTCGCCCTCGATAATCACATGTAGCGGAATCACGTAAATGCCGAGCTCTTGGGCGCGGGCGGGGGAGATGTCCGACGTGGAGTCGGTTATGATGGCAAAAGACATAATTGCACCTTTCGTTGGGGCGCGGCAGCGCCGCCTTCTGAGAGCAAAGTGCGACAAGTATAGTGGAGTCGTTCCACATTTATAGGTTCAATTGTTGAATAGTCAACAGTTTGAAGTGTCGGTGTGGAAATCGTCAACTGGGGAAGAGGGATGCCAATGGAGGCGCTGGAGATATGCAAGCGGCCGGTCGTGCTGTTTGATTTCGATGGCACGGTGGCAGATACGGGTCGAGCGGTGATGACCTCGACGCGCAAGACGTTGGCCGCGCGCGGGTTTTCGGAGGCGCAGATGGGTGACCTGCGTCGCATGATCGGGCCTCCGCTGTGGAAGAGCTTCCACGACTTTTACGGCTTTACGCGCGAGGAGTCGCTTGTGGTGGCCGACGAGTACCGTGCCTTTTTTGATGAGCTGGGACCGGAAGAGTATCCCGTGTTCGATGGAATCCCCGAGCTGCTCGATGGCCTTGTCGCGCAGGGGCATCGCTTGGCCGTGGCGACGTCACGCATGGAGGCAAAGTGCATTGACATGGTGGGCGAGCTGGGGCTTTCGCAGTTTGAGGCGGTGGTTGGCATGAATCCGCCGCAGGGACGCGAGACCAAGGCCGATTCGGTTCGTGATGCCCTGGCAGCGCTCGGCGCGACGGCCGACGATGCCGTGATGATCGGCGATCGCTTTAACGATGTGGAGGGCGCGCACGCGATGGGCGTGCCGTGCATTGGCATCTATTCGGGCGCGGCAGCGCCGGGGGAGCACGAGGCCGCGGGCGCCGATGCGGTGGTGCACTCGGTGGCCGAGCTTGCTAAACTTTTCGCTATCTAATAGACATAATGTGAGGGGCGGGCGTACCCGTCGCTCATTGGTAAGGAGGTCGTTCATGAATCAGGTGGAGCAGAGCGTTGCCGAGTATGTCGACGAGGTCTGGGAGGATGTCGTTGCCGATATCGAACAACTGGTGAGCTATCCGTCCGTGGCCGTTGCTGCCGATGCGGAGCCCGGTGCGCCGTTTGGCCGCCCGGTCCGTGACGCGCTCGATTGCGCGCTCGGCATTGCGCAAAAGCTCGGCTATCAGACGAGCGACGACGGGGGCTATGTGGGAATCGCCGATATCCCGGGTCGCGGCGACAAGCAGCTCGCGACTATCTGCCACGTGGACGTGGTTCCCGCTGGCCCCGGTTGGAACACCGACCCGTTTGCGATGGAGCGCCGCGAGGGCTGGCTGCTCGGTCGCGGCGTGATTGACGACAAGGGTCCGGCGGTGCTGTCGCTCTACGCCGGCGCTTATCTGCTCAAGCACGGCATTACCCCGCGCTATGCTTTCCGCGCGTTGCTGGGCTGCGATGAGGAAGTGGGCATGTCCGACGTTCACCATTATCTGGAGAACCACGCGAACCCCGACTTTCTGTTTACGCCCGATGCCGAGTTCCCGGTCTGCAATGCCGAGAAGGGCCAGTTTGGAGCGACGTTTGTTAGCTCCAAGATCGACGGCGGGCGCATCGTGTCGTGGAGCGGCGCCGAGGCGAGCAACGCCATTCCGTCGCAGTCCATCTGTGAGCTCGCGATTGCCGCTGATGAGCTGCCGGCGCCGGTCGAGAACGCCGACCGCCTGGAGATCACGACGCTCGATAACGGACATGCGCAGATTTTTGCCCACGGCATTGGTGGTCATGCCTCGATGCCCGAGGGAACGATTAACGCCGTCGGCCTGATCGTGGCGTATCTGCGCGAGGCCGAGGACGCGTTTGGTGCACGCGACGAGCGTCTGCTGACGCCTGCCGAGCACGAGTTTGTCAAGTTCCTGGCCTTTGTACATGCGGACGCCTATGGCCGCGGCCTGGGTATCGACGCGACGAGCCCGGCGTTTGGCCCGCTCACCTGCAACCCCGGCGTCATCCGTGTGGTGGATGGCCACATCGAGCAGGTCATCGACGTGCGCTTCCCCGATAGCACCAGTGCTGATCCCCTCCGCGACCAGCTCGAGCCGCTTGTCGGCCGCTTTGGCGTGACGTGCCAGCTGGGTCGCGCGAAGGTGCCGTTCTCGGTCTCTGCCGACGATCCGGCCGTGAAGGCGCTTATCGATACCTATAACGAGTTCACCGGCAAGCATGCCGAACCCTTTGCCATGGGCGGCGGCACGTACGCGCGCAACTTTGCCCGCGCCGTCTCGTTTGGCCCCGAAGAGACCGGCCTGGAGCTGCCCGCGTGGGGCGGCCAGATGCACGGTCCCAACGAGTGCGCCAACGAGGAACAGCTCAAGCAGGCGCTCAAGATCTATATTGTTGCGATCCTTCGTTTGAATGAATTAGAGCTTTAAGGTTTCGCGGTTTCCCAATCTAAGTTGCGGTGGAATAGTTCCTAGAATGGGCCATTTGATGGCCAAGCAGGAACTATTTCACCGCAACTTTGTTTTTATTGGTGTAAAAGGCGGGTCATGCTTGGCGGCGGGTTTGTTATTCGTTTGTAAAGCCGAGCCGCGCTTGCGGTAAGGGTCTATCAAATGCCCGTAAGAAACCGCAGTTGGCGCGGGTGCCGCCCGGTCGGGGCCGTATCTTTCCAAACAGCAAAGCGGGCGGGGTGCCCGCGAGTCGCATGTATGAAAGGAAGATCATGCTCGATCAGGCTTATTCTCGTCGTCAGTTCCTCGGCCTCGCTGGTGGTCTTGCCAGCATCGTCGGTCTCGGTCTCGTTGGTTGCGGCGGCTCTGGCGCATCCGACGCCGCCGACAAGGGTAGCGCCGCTGCTGCCGAGTCTGTCTCTGGCGAGGTGACCTACGACGGTGCCTCCTCGTTTCAGGCTCTCGTCGAGGCCGCTGCCGAGAAGTTCATGGATGCCAACCCGGACGTCTCCGTCTCCGGTTCGGGTAACGGTTCGGGCAAGGGTCTGACCGCTGTCGCCGCCGGCACCGTCACCATCGGTAACTCCGACGTCTTCGCCGAGTCCAAACTCGAGGCCGAGCAGGTCAAGAACCTCGTCGACCACGAGGTCGCCGTCGTGGGTATGGGCCCCGTCGTCTCTAAGAACGTGAAGGTCGACGACCTGTCCCTCGAGCAGCTCAAGGGCATCTTCTCCGGCCAGATTACCAACTGGAAGGAGGTCGGCGGCGGCGACGCCACCATCGTCGTGCTCAACCGCAAGGCCGGCTCCGGCACCCGCGCCACCTTCGAAGCCGCCGTCTTTGGCGACGAGGCCGTCGACTTTAAGGGCGACGCCGAGCTCGACAAGTCCGGCGACGTCCAGACTCAGATGGGCAGTATCGACAACGCCATCTCCTACCTCGACTTCTCGCACTTCGATGACTCCAAGTTCAACGCCATCAAGGTCGAGGGTGTCGAGCCCAAGAGCAAGAACGTCACCGACGACTCCTTCAAGATCTGGGCTACCGAGCACATGTACTGCTCCAAGGACGCCGACGAGGCCACCAAGGCCTTCCTGGAGTTCATGCTCTCCGACGACGTCCAGGGCAAGCTCGTCGAGGAGCAGGGCTTCATCCCCGTCTCTGCCATGAAGGTCGTCAAGGACGCCAGCGGCAAGGTCTCCGCTAAATAAGTAATCGCCCCCGGAAAGGTTTGCAATGGCAAAACAGCTGCCAAAGCGCGACCTTGAGAACGTGGGCCTGGGCGTCACGGGCGCGTGCGTAGCGCTCGTGACGCTTGTCGTTGCCGCGCTCATCTTTATGGTCGCCCAAAAGGGCCTCTCGGCTTTTGTCAAGGACGGCGTCTCGGTCGTCGAGTTTTTCACCGGCACCAAGTGGGACCTGGCCAACACAGCCGAAAACGGCCTGCCCTATACCGGCGCCCTGCCCCTGATCGTCACCTCGTTTGCGGTCATGGTGCTCTCCACGCTTATCGCGCTGCCCATCGCCATCGGCTCTGCCATCTTTGCGGTCGAGATTAGCCCTAAGTTTGGCTCTAAGATCTTTCAGCCGCTCATTGAGCTTTTGACCGGCATCCCCTCGGTCGTCTTTGGCCTGATCGGTTTTCACGTGGTCGTCGGTCTTATGAAGAGCGTTTTCCACGTGAGCACGGGCCTGGGCATCTTGCCCGGCGCCATCGTGCTGGCGGTCATGATTCTGCCGACGATGACCACGCTTTCGGTCGATGGCTTGCGCGCCGTGCCCGACGGCTACCGCCAGGGCTCGCTCGCGCTGGGCTACACCCGCTGGCAGACCATCTGGCACGTGGTGCTCAAGTCCGCCATGCCGTCGCTCATGACCGCGGTTATCTTGGGCATGACCCGCGCCTTTGGCGAGACGCTCGCCGTGCGCATGGTCATCGGCGGCATCGAGGCCATGCCGACGTCGCTGCTGTCGCCGGCGTCCACCATCACCACCACGCTCACCACGTCCATGGCAGTCTATGCCGAGGGCTCGGCCCAAGACGATGTTCTGTGGGCGCTCGGCCTGCTGCTGATGGGCATGAGTCTCATCTTCATCCTGATTATCCACCTTATCGGCCGCAGGGGGGCGAAGGCTCGTTGCTAGCACGCGTATCCACATCGACGAGGCGAGGCTCGGGCGTGTCCAAAAGCAGGACCGCTTCGCCACGGGCGTGTTGACGGCGATCGTCGCCATCGTCATGCTCATCGTCGTCTCCATGGTGGCCTATATCCTGTTCGAGGGCATCTCGACGCTGTTCCAGCCGGGCTTTCTCACGGAGCCGTCGCGCGCCAACGGAACGCAGGGCGGCGTGCTCTACCAGCTGTTCGACTCGTTCTACCTGCTGCTGATCACCCTGATCATCTCGGTGCCCATCAGCCTGGGTGGCGCAGTCTTCCTGGTTGAGTACGCGCCGGACGGACCCATCCGCGACATCGCCTCCACCGCCATCGAGACGTTGTCCTCGCTGCCTTCCATCGTCGTCGGCATGTTCGGTTTTCTGGTGTTCTCGGTGCAGCTGGGCTGGAAGTACTCCATCATCTCCGGCGCCGTCGCGCTCACCATGTTCAACATCCCCATCCTGGTGCGCGTGATCCAGCAGGCGCTCGAGGACGTGCCGCAGGCCCAGCGCGATGCGTGCCTGGCCATGGGCCTCACTCGCTGGGAGGCCACGCTGCACATCCTGATCCCCGAGGCCATGCCTGCCATCGTGACGGGCATCGTGCTTTCGGCCGGTCGCGTGTTTGGCGAGGCCGCAGCGCTGCTCTTTACCTCGGGCATGAGCTCGCCGGTTCGCCTGAACTTCTTGAGCTTTAACCTGTCGAGCCCCACCTGCGCTTGGAACGTGTTCCGCCCCGGTGAGTCGCTCGCCGTGCATATCTACAAGATCTATGGCGAAGGCAGCCCCGAGGCCCAGCAGATCGTTTGGGGTACCGCGGCACTGCTGATGATTTGCGTGCTGCTGTTTAACGTAATCGCCCGCATTGTGGGCAAGCAACTGGCAAGGAAGATGACGGCCGAATGAGCGAGATGAATGTAACGCCCGCAACCGAAGCGGCATCGTCCGAGACCCAGGACTTCCTGTCGAGCGTGGGGGAGAGCGAGAAGCGCGTGCGCGTGAGCGGCAAGGCCGTGAGCGACGAGGTCGTGCTCTCCACCAAGGACGTCAACGTGTACTATGGCGACCACCATGCGCTGCACAATACGTCGCTCGACTTCCACAAGGGCGAGATCACGGCGCTCATTTGGCCTTCGGGCTGCGGTAAGTCGACCTTCTTGCGTAGCCTCAACCTCATGAATCGCGAGATTCGCGGCTGCCGCGTGGAGGGCGAGATCAACTATCGCGGGCGCAACGTGAACACCAAGACCGAAAACACCTACGAGCTGTGCCGTTCCATTGGCATGGTGTTCCAGCAGCCCAACCCGTTCCGCAAGTCCATTCGCGACAACATCACGTTTGCGCCTAAGTGCCACGGCATCACCGACCGTGACGAGCTCGACCGCATGGTCGAGGAGAGCTTGCGCGGCGCGGCGCTGTGGGACGAGGTCAAGGACAAGCTCGACAAGAGCGCTTATGCGCTTTCGGGTGGTCAACAGCAGCGCCTGTGCATCGCGCGCACGCTGGCACTCAACCCCGACGTGATCCTGTTTGACGAACCCTGTTCGGCGCTCGACCCCATCTCGACGCTGGCGATCGAGGACCTCATGTCGTCGATTGTGGCCGAGCGCGCCATCGTCATCGTGACGCACAACATGGAGCAGGCGTCGCGTGTGTCCAACCGCACGGCGTTCTTCTACATGGGCGATATGGTCGAGTACGACGAGACTGACGAGATTTTCCAACGGCCCAAGGATAAGCGGCTGAATGATTACCTCACCGGCATGTTCTCCTAGTCCGGGACATGCTTGAGGCCCGCGGCGGCCACGGTTGCCGCGGGACTGATTGGAGAGGCGGGTCATCTCTTTTGGGAGATGGCCCGCCTTTTCGCTGCTATCATGGACAACGTTGAATTTCTACGAAGGAGCAGGGCATATGGCGATTCTTTTGGGATGCGATTCCGTCAGCCTAGAGTTTCCCACCAAGCATATTTTCGATAGCGTTACGCTCGGCGTGGGCGAGGGCGACCGTATTGGTATTGTCGGTAAAAACGGCGACGGTAAGTCGACGCTGCTGAGCGTGCTCGCCGGCACGTTGGAGCCCGACGACGGCCGCGTGACGCACCGCCGCGACACGACGATTGGATTGCTCGGCCAAAAGGATAACCTGGTCGATACCGACACCGTGCATCATGCCGTCGTCGGTGACACACCCGAATACGAGTGGGCCTCGAGCCCGCGTACGCGCCAGATTCTGGCCGGCCTTATTAGCGATGTGCCCTGGGAGGGCACGGTGGGCGAGCTTTCGGGCGGCCAGCGCCGTCGCGTGGACCTCGCGCGCCTGCTGATCGGCGACTATGACGTGCTCATGCTCGACGAGCCCACCAACCACCTGGACATGCGCACCATCAACTGGCTCGCGCGTCACTTAAAGGCCCGCTGGCAGCGCGGCCAGGGCGCGATGCTCGTGGTCACGCACGACCGCTGGTTCTTGGACGAGGTCTGCACCAGTATGTGGGAGGTCCACGACGGCCAGGTCGATCCCTTCGAGGGCGGTTACTCCGCATATATCCTGCAGCGCGTGGAGCGCGACCGCATGGCCGCCGTCACCGAGGAGCGTCGTCGCAACATGGCGCGCAAGGAGCTCGCGTGGCTGAGCCGCGGTGCCCAGGCGCGTTCCACCAAGCCCAAGTTTCGCGTTGATGCCGCTCGCGAGCTGATCGCCGACGTGCCGCCCGTGCGTGACGAGCTGGAGCTCAAGCGCCTCGCCGTGAGCCGCCTGGGCAAGCAGGTTATCGATGTGGTCGACGTGGACGCCGGCTATGCGGATACCGATGGCGCGCCCAAGCAGGTGCTCTCTGACGTGACCTGGCTCATTGGTGCGGGCGACCGCTATGGCCTGCTGGGCGAGAACGGTGCCGGCAAGTCGACGCTGCTCGACGTGATCCAGGGCAAGATTGAACCCACGCGCGGCCGCGTGAAGATTGGCCAGACAGTGCGCTTTGGCGTGCTGTCGCAGCAGCTCGAGGAGCTCGAACCCTACATGGGCGACACGATCCGCGAGGTGCTCGGCAACTATAAGAAGTACTACGTCATCGACGGCAAGGAGACTTCGCCCGAGAAGCTCTGCGAGCGTCTGGGCTTTACGACGCAGCAGCTCTGGAGCCGCATCGGCGATCTTTCGGGCGGCCAGCGCCGTCGCCTGTCGCTGTTGCTGACGATTCTGGACGAGCCCAACGTGCTCATCCTGGACGAGCCGGGCAACGACCTGGATACCGACATGCTCGCGATTGTCGAGGACCTGCTGGACGGCTGGCCCGGCACGCTGATCCTGGTGACACACGATCGCTTTTTGATGGAGCGCGTGACCGACCAACAGTGGGCACTGCTCGATGGCCATCTGACGCATATGCCCGGCGGCGTGGACCAGTACCTGCGCCTGTGCAACGCTACCGCCGAGGGCGAGCCCGTGGGCGCGCCGAGCGCCAAGACCGGCACGTTTGACACCGGTGCCGCGGCAACTGCGGCCGAAAAGCCCAAGTCGAGCGGCCAGCCCAATGGTCTTTCCAACGCCGAGCGTCAGAAGCTCCGCCGCGAGGTGAGCTCGCTCGAGCGCAAGATGGAGACGCAGCGCGCCCGCGTGGAGGAGGCCGAGGCCGCCATGGCCCAGGTCGATCCCACCAACTACACGGCGCTCGGCGAGCAGCAGGCAAAGATCGACGAGGCTCACGCCGCCATGGACGAGCTGGAGATGGCGTGGCTCGAGGCGAGCGAAAAGCTCGAGGGCGAGGAGTAGGCGAGAATGATCAAAGCCGCGTTTTTCGATATCGACGGTACGCTGCTGAGCTTTAAGACCCACCGGATTCCGGCGTCGGCGCAGCAGGTGCTCGACAGCTTTCGCGAGCAGGGGATTGCGTGCGTGATCGCCACGGGCCGTCCGACCTACCAGATGCCGGACTGGCTGTTCGACCTGGGCTGGGATGCGTACATTACGCTTTCGGGCCAGCACTGCTTTGATGCCGAGGGGGTTTACCGCAGCTGCCCGATCGATTCGGACGACGTCGCGGTGATTGTGGACCAGGTGGCGCAGGGGCGCTACGACTCGCTGTGCATGCAGGGCGAGAATTCGTTTGTGAACCGCCTGTCCGAGCGCGTGGTGACGGCCGGCAGCAACGCGGGAATCGTCTACCACGAGGAGCCGTTTGAGCACGCCTTTGACGCACCGGTCTACCAGTTCTGCGCCTTTGTGGACCCGGCCGACGAACATATCGTGACCGACGCCGTGTCGCATTCGCTCACCACGCGCTGGTGCGACCTGTTCTGCGACATTATTCCCGCTAACGGCGGCAAGGACCTGGGCGTGGCGGCGACGCTCGAGCGGCTTGGTATCGACGCGAGCGAGGCGATTGCCTTTGGCGACGGCGAGAACGACCTGTCGATGTTTGCCGCCGTGGGCACGAGCGTGGCCATGGGCAACGCACAGGACACGGTGAAAGCTGCGGCGACCTATGTGACGACTGCCGTGGACGACGACGGCATCTACAACGCCGCGAAGCACTTTGGATTGATGTAACTGCGGGCCGGCACCCGGCGCCTGGGGACACTCCTTGCGGGGCGTGTTCCCATTTTGTTTTCGTCCCGCTCGTTTTGTGAAACACGGCTAACTTTTAGGCAAAGTAGTAAGACATGGGCAACTTTTGCGGTAAAGTAAGCCGTGGAAAGTATCCAACGGCTAACTAGCAATCATCGCGAAAGGCGGCCCATGGCCCTGCGTGAATCCGGAGAAGACTATCTCGAATCGATCTACGTTCTGTCGCAACGTCAGGGCATCGTGCGCTCGATTGATGTTGCAGAGTACCTTGGCGTAACTAAGGCAAGCGTTTCAAAAGCTATGGCGACGTTGGAGAACAACGGCTACGTCGAAATGGGCAAGCGAGATGTTCATCTGACGGAGCGTGGTCTGGAGGTCGCTCGTCAAATGTGGGAGCGGCACTGCTTTTTCGTGGGGCTGCTGGAGGATGCGGGTGTTTCGGCTGAGGTCGCGTCGCAAGAGGGCTGCCACATGGAGCACTGCCTGAGCGAGGAAAGCTTTGAGAAGCTACGGGCGATGCTGAGCCGAGACGAGATGACGGATCCAACATCGGGAGCCTAACGGATCCGCAGTAACGCGCCGTTCGCGCAAAGCGCGAACCAGCGACCGGGACGAGTGGTCCCACCAACTAAGCCCAACTCAGACAAGGACCCCCGCCAGCAAGCGATGCCCAAGAAGCGCCAGCGATGTTACCGCAGGCCGGGGCCGGGCTTGGTTTTGAAAACATTCCGCAGTGCGAGGCCCGCCTTTCCGCTGCTCCGCAGGAGCAGGAAA
>URNJ01000037.1 GCA_900549215.1 uncultured Collinsella sp. | reverse complement strand
CACCGTCATGCGTTCCGGCTTTTTGATGCCGCTTATGGAGCGCCACGCCGCCAGCGAGTTTTTCCTGGGTGACTTAGCCGTCACCGCCGCACGCTCCTGCAAGGATGCCGCCGAGCAGGAGCTTATGCGCGCGTCCTCTGCCGCCAACGACGCCGTGATGGCCGACGCCATCAAGCTCGTCCATGAAGGCGTGACGGAGCGCGAAATTGCCGATCAGATGCTCGGTCTGTACCGCAAGCACGGCTGCGAGGGCTTTAGCTTTCCGCCGATCGTGAGCTTTGGTGCCAACGCAGGCGACCCGCATCACGAACCCGACGACACCGCGCTCAAGAGCGGCGACGTGGTGCTATTCGACATTGGCGGACGCAATCGCAACTACTGCTCGGACATGACGCGCACGTTCTTTTGGGGCGAGCCGGACGAGGAGACGGCACGCATCTACGACATCGTGCGCCGCGCCAACGAGGCTGCCGAGGCGCTCATCGCACCGGGCGTGCGCATGTGCGACCTGGACCGTGCTGCGCGCGACGTGATTGAGAACGCTGGCTACGGCAAGTACTTTACGCATCGCCTGGGTCACTCGATCGGTCTGCAGGACCATGAACCGGGTGACGTATCGCTGGTCAACGAGCAAGTCGTGGAGCCGGGCATGACGTTCTCCATCGAACCGGGCATCTACCTCCCCGGCCGCACCGGCGTCCGCATCGAGGACCTGGCCCTGGTGACCGAGAACGGCGTCGAGATTCTCAACGCCTACCCCCACGATCCGGCCCGCCTAGACTAACCCATCCCCAAGCCCCAAACTAAGTTGCGGTGAAATACGGACTGTTTAAGGCTTCTAGCCCATAAAACAGTCCCTATTTCACCGCAACTGCCAAGGGGACTAGAGTAGCTGTCCTGATGACAAAACGAAAGGCCTCCCGATTCCCCGAAGAGAACCGGGAGGCCTTCTTATGTCCTAGAGCCCTAAGGCTCTAAGCACGTTGCCTTACTCCGTGCGATGACGCAGTTTTTCGATCGCTGCGGCGATAAGAGCCAGCAGGCCGGTTCCGCCAAGCGTCGCAACGGTCACGGCAGTGTTGTCGCCCGTCTCGGCCAGGCTTCCCTTAGCGGCCTTCTTGCCATTCTTCTTGCCCGAAGGATCCTTGGCATCGGGCTTGGCACCGTTATCCTTGCCGCTCGTCGGCTTCTGCACGACAGCAGGCTCAACAACCTCGACGGTCACCGAAGCAGCAAGCTGTTGAGGCGCCGGCGTCTCCGTGGCGCCATCCTCGGCAAGCGCCGCAATCGTCGCGGCGTCACCGTCAACGGGCATCGTCGCGGTAATGACAACAGTTCCGTTCTTGAGGGCCTTGACCTTACCGTTCTCGACCGTAGCGATCGTCGGATCGGACGAGGTCCACGTCACGGTACCACGCAGCAGCGCGCCATCGGCCGCATTGCTAGCCGCAGCAACAAGGTCAATTTCCTTGCCACGCTCGACCTTGAGCACGGTTTCGGACGTCGTTGCCTTGCCGTTTTGGTCAACGATAACCAGGCCGTTGGCCACGGGGCGCGGCTTAACGCGTACCCTGCAGCTGACCGTCAGATCCGTACCGCGAACCTTACCGTCCACGGTCACATCATCGGCACCCCAATCCAGTGCGGGGACATTCTCCCAATCGACATCGTAGTCTTCCTGGCTGTCGTCTTTCATCATCACGGAGACCTTCTTGGGCAGCGCCTTCAGCACATCGGCGGCAGAGCTTGCCTCGAACACCTCAACGGGAGCGAACGTCGCAGGCCTCACGGGAATCTCGCTTGCCGGCGTCTCGACGACCAGCTTGCAGGTCGCTTTGAGCGTCGTGCCCTCGACGGAGCCCTCGATCGTGTACTCGCCAACGGTGGCAAGATGCTTGTCCAGGCCATCCGTATTCCACGTGACCGCGGCCTCGTCCGTGTGGCCATCGGAGTACGTCACGGCAACCTTCTTGGGCAGCTGCCCCGTCACAGTGTCGGCCTTGGCATCGCGCTCAACTTTGATCTGCGGCACCTCGGCAACCTTGTTGATCGTCGTCGTGGAGGTAACAATGACCTCGACGGGCAGGTTGCCGTTCACCGTCACGCCCTTGGCAACGACGCTGTTGCCGTACGTGTCGGCCGCGGCAGGAACCTCGGTCCATGTGATCTCGGACTCCGCCGTCGTTTTGCCGTCCTTCATGCGAACGGTCGCCTTCACGCCCTTGAGTGCCTCGCGCACCGCATCGGCAGACGCGCCCTCGGGAACGGAAATTCCGGCAATAGGCTCAACGGACGCCGGAATCTCGGCATCGCTCTTCACGACCGTAATCGTGCACTTGGCCTTGACCGAAGCGCCCTCGACCGCGCCTTCAAGTGCGATGTCACCCAGCTTGCCCAAGGCATCTGCCGTGAGCGGGCTCTTATCCCACGTGACGGCAGCGGCCTTCGTCGAGCCATCAGACATGTTAAGCGTCACCTGGGTGGGCAGAGCAATGTCGTCGGCGGCAGTGTTGCGAGCAACCGAAAGCTTGATGTCAGCGACGCTCTCGACGACCGGCACCAGGTTGACCGTAGCCTTGACCTCAAAGCTACCAACCGCGGTTTTGCCCGTAACGACAACGCTCGTACCATCATTCTTGATGGTGAGGTTCTCCTTGGGAGCGGTCCAGGCGATCTTCGAGTCGATCTCGGATCCGTCCTTCATCGCAACCTTCACGGTAGTAGGCAGCGCGGCCACAACAGCCTCGGGCTTTGCCCCGTCGTCGAGCGTCACAGGGTCAACCGTACCAGCCAGGTGATCAGGAATCTCACGAAGCGGTTTGACGACCTTGATGGTGCACTCCGCCTTCTGATCCGTGCCGGCAACCGTGCCCTTAACCGTAACTTCACCTTCCTTGGCAAAGTCCTTGTCGGAGAGATCATTGGTATTCCACGTTACGCCGGCTTCGGAATCGGTATCGTCAGAGTAGATCGCCGTGACCGTGGCGGGTAGCTTGGCCAAAGCATCAGCCGCCTTGGTATCGCGCTCGACCTCAATCTCGTCAACGTTATCAAAGCCAACGATATGCGCGGTTACCTTGACCTTCACCTTTACGGTCATACCGTTGTCCGTTAGACCCGTGACCTCAAACTCGGTGCCGGCACGGCCCAGGCTGTCGACCTGAGACCACTTAACGGGCGTCTCTTTCTTGGTCTTGCCGTCCTTCATGACAACCGTCACCTTGGACGGCAGTTTATCCCTAAGGTCGCTGACCTTGGCATTGTCCACAATCTCAACAACATCGATCGGCTCGACGTGGTCGGGCGTCTGGGCCTTCTGATCCACCACGGTCACATTGCAGGTCACCTTGGCGCCGTTGAGCTTAACCGTACCCGTGATCTCCACGGTGCCGGTTCCGTTGAGCAGCTCGTCCGTGACGTTAGAAAGATCCCACACGTCAATGTCGAGCAGATCGGTCGAGCCATCGGAATAGGTCGCCACAACCTGCTTGGGCATCTGGGCGTACAGTTCCTGCTTGGACGTACCACTGGCAACGCTAAACGACTTGGCCTCGAGCTTGGTGATGGTTCGCGGCGCCTCGGAGACGTTGACGTACACGATGGCGTTGACGTTGTCGACATCCTTGAGCTTGCCGACGAGTTTATACGTACCCTTCTTGGCGAGCGGATTGGAGAGGTCGATGCCGTCGGTGTCGGTCCACTTTTCGATCTCGATGCCGCCTAAACTGCCCCGAGTATCCCGCGCTGAGCCATCCGAGTAATATACGGACACGGCATCGGGCAGCTCCAGCATCGATCCGACCGTGGTGTTGACCACGACGGCCTCGGGCTGCAGCGCCACCTTCTTCGCCTTCTTGTCGGCAACCGTCACCTTGGCGGTCACGTTACCGTTCTCATCCACGCCGACCTTCTGGCCCTCATCGTCCAAAAGCGCCATAACAGCAGCGGCATCAAAGCCGACCACATGGCCCGTCGCATAGAACGTGCCAGGCCGCTCGTACTTCTCGGGCGCGATCGGATCCCAATCAATTGCCGCCGTCGAAACAGAGCCGTCGCTCATCTCGACCGCCATCTTGGAAGGCATAGCAGGCGCAGTGCCCGCCTTGGTGGTCACCGCGGTCTCACCATTATCGATTGCCTTCTCAACGCCTTGGATAACGATCTTGGTCTGAACAGTGAGGCCGGTGTTGGTGCCGTCGGCGTATCCGTTAAGGCCGCTTGCAAACAGCGTGCCAGACACTGTCGTGACCTGACCCGGTTCTCCGGTATAAACCGAGGGACGAACGTAATCCCATTGAACCTGAGCATTGTGCGTTTTGCCATCACTCGTAGCAACCGAGACATTCCACGGCAGCTCGGGAACGACGCCATTGGCCGTGGCAATGCGCTCAGGAACGGCAATAGAGGTGACAGAGCAGACGTCGACAGTGATCGTCGCCTCGGCACCACCCTGGAGTTTGCCCTTCACCTTAAACGAACCGTCCTTGGCATACGCGTCTTCGGCGACACGGTCCCATGTGACCTTTTCGCGCTGGGGCTCAGAAGACACATCGTTGTCATATCGAACCTCAAGGTATTCCGGCAGCATCGGCTTGATGCCGGGGACGGTCCATATGGTTCCGCCCTGCACCGAGGTCGCCTTGCTCGCGATCTTCACGGTGGCAGTAATCGGAACGTCGACCGTCTGCATGCCGCTCCCCGTGCTAAAGCTCATTGTTGCAGTGCCGCGGACCACGCCGCCCTGGGTCCAATCGAAGCCCTTCGTGTTCCACTTGGCCTCGGCGTATTTGTGCGAATAATCCGGATGCTCGACCGCATCGGGGCTAACAAGTTCGGCATAGCTGGGAAGCATGGCGGTGCCGTCGCTGCCCTTGAGCACCGTAATAGTTTGCGGCTGAGCTTCCCAGTTTTTAGTCACGATGACATGGACCTTCACGGGGATATTCGTTCCGGCGACCGTTCCAGTTATCGTGCAGTCCTTCTGGGGGTACCTGTCGTAGGTATCCCAGTTGACGCCGAGACTGTCAAAAGTCGTTCCGTCCTGCAATGCGCCGGACACGTAGAAGTAGTCCAGATTGACTTCCTCACCGGGATAGATAACGCGCCAGTCCTCGTACGACTGTCCAAGCGTCACACCGTTATCGCTGTAGTTGTTGACACCCTTGACCTCGCCGCACACCGCAGTCGCATGGATCTTTGCCAGCGAGTCGGCGATCGTGCCGGTAATTTCGTACTCGCCCGGTTTGCCGTCCAGCAGCTCTTGAGGGAACTCATCCCAGCTATAAGGCTGTCCCGAGGAATACCTGGGGTAGTAGGAGCTGCCGTCCGATAAATACAGATCGGACAGATAGCGCGGAGCCAGAAGTCCGGCGCCGGGAATATAAGGAATCTTGCCGATGTTGTTATCTTCGAGATCACAAATATTGACCGTCGCCGTAACCGGGATGTTGGAACCGGTAAAGTATCCGTTGACCGTAATCTGGCCAAGGTTCTTTAGGGCGTCCTGACTAATCGTCGACCACTGAACGGGGAAATTACCTCGCGAACCATTCCACATCGTGGCCTCGATTGAATCGGGCATATTGGGCTGGCATCCGATAAGCGTGCTTGTCGATGTCGAAGAAGGCATCTGCAGGGCGCGGACGGAAATGGTCGCCGTGACTCGATTGCTGTCACCCAGCTCCACCTGACTAGTCGATGAAGATGAGGTATTGGTCCAATATGTCAGCGAGCCGGAAAGCTTAAATGACCCCTCGTTTGCCACCTGTGTGTCCAAAATGGGATCCCACGCAATGACGCACTGCTGCTTTGTACCGTCGGTAAATGTAACTAAAACGCCGCCGGGAAGACCGCTGCCCGTTGTAGGGCGTACGCCGATGGGGGTGTTGACGGGGGCAAGAGAGTCGATAGAGGCAACTTCCTTGACCTCGACCTGAGCAGTCACCTTAAGGCCGTTAACAGGTGACGCATCATACGACGTGAGCGTGCCCGTGACCGTATAGGTGCCGGCCTTTTGAAATTGAGACACATCGGCGTTGTCCCAAGTAACCTGATAGCCGTGAGAGTATATGGTGTTATTCGACTGAGTAACGGGGAAATAGACATACGTGCTAAGAGGAGTGTTGTCTCCGACCACGCGCTCGAACCTCAGTGAATCAAAATCGAGCACGTCCTTGGGGTCCTTGACAGTGACAGTACAGGTAACCTCACGGTTATCAAAACCATTGAGTTTGCCTTTAACCGTAAACGTTCCCACTTTAGAGTAAAGCGACGCGTCAACAGGATCCCAAGATACCGGGACCTGCTCGGTAGCACCGTTATCAAAGACAACCGAAGCAGAATACGGCAGAGACGGAGCCTCACCGGTTAGGGTCGTACACGTCAACTCGGTCTGGACGCTCTTGACCGCACGAACATACACGGTGCAGTACACGAGCATGGAGGGACAGTCCTTTATATGGCCCTCAACAATAAACGTGCCCGCATTCTGGTACTGGTCCTCGGAAATTTTATTCCACACAACCGGGCACGACCGGGACTCACCATTGGAGTAGTAAACGGACACGCTCGAAGTCAGCGTGGGCGCAAAACCCGCTGCGGTCCATGTGGACCACTGAGTGCCACCCGTTGTGCGGGGAGCGTAGACTTTGAGAACACCGGCCACATCGAACGGCTCAGCGAGCGAGAACCATTGACCGTTAGCGTACCCACCGCGAATCTGGCCTGTGATGGCGATTTCGGACTCTTCGGTTGCTGAGGCAAACGACTCTATCGACTTTTCATCCCACTGCACAAAAGCAGAGCCCTCGGTGCCGTCAGACCATTTTACCTTCACTTCAGAGGATGGCACATAGTCGCCGTTATCGAAGCCGACATACTTTTCAATGATGGGATTAGATTCAACTGAAACGACTTTGTGGCCGTCTTCGCTGGTCGGCGCAACGACGTTGGCTGCGTCAACTGCCGCCGGGTCCGCCGTAACAGCTTCAACAACCACGCGTTGCTTGACCGTCTGCGTGGCGCCGTCGACGGTACCCTCAAACTCATACGAGCCGACAGGCAGCTGCGCCAGCGTTGCCGGAGAATCAGCGCCGTTCAACTTCCAGGTGACGTTTTCCTGCTTGGATGTACCGCTCTCGTAGGTTGCCGTTACAGTTTGGGGCAGCGTGGCGTCGGAACCCTCGGCAACGTGCAGCTCGTTCAGGCTGGCAAAAGAGGCGATCTTATCTTCACTCTGGTCTTGCGAGGTTGACTGGGTGGTGTCCGCAGACGCGGCGGCCGCACCCGTCGCATCGCTTTGCTCGGCAACGACTTGGGTGGTATCACCCTGCATCATCTCGGCGAATGCCTGCGGCGGCACCGAGCCGACCGTCATCGTCAGAGCCAGACCCGCGGTAATGGCCGCGTTGACATGCCTTCTGTTCATGTTTCCTCCCGACACGCTCAACGGACCAAACAGCACTGGTCCGATTGGCAAGTTAAGTTGAGCGTATCCTTCGTCGATGGAGGTTTGCAATATGCTACAGGTTAAGCGGCATAAATGGCTTCGTAAACGGGAGAAATCAGATGACGTATTTAAGTGACGAAGGGGCAGTCCCTTTGTCACATTGCGATTACGTCGCGCCACGAAAACGGGCTATCTACTACGTTTAACCCGCATGGGTCGACCATAACCGAGTTTTCGCAAAAAACGCAAGCCGTCTACCTGCGGTTTTAATTTCGCGATGTTCCGTATGGTCGGGGGTAACCGGTCAAACGTAGTAGATAGGCCCACTTCGTGGCAAGCGAGTCAACTCGGAGCAGAGGGCAGTCAAAAAAGCCCCGTCCCAAATTGACTGCTTTTGAGTTGCGGTGATATACGGACCGTTTGAGGCTTCTGGCTTGTAAAACAGTCCGTATTTCACCGCAACTGATGAGGGGATGGGTTAACGGAGCAGGCCGGCTACTTCGCCGGCTAGGGTGATGGTACCGGCGGCAACGAAGGGCTCGCCCGCGGCATCGAAGGCAGCGAGGGCCTCGGACACACTCGGATATACGCCCGTGAGCTTATCGGCATCAACGAGGCCGGCGAGCCCCTCTGCTGGCAGGGCGCGAACGGAATCGGTCTGGGTCACGACCACGCGGGGGAACGCCGGAACCAAAACGTCAACGATGCCCGCCACGTCCTTGTCGGCCAGCGCGGCGCACAGCAGCGTGGGGCGATTCTCAACGCACGGGTCGATCTCGTCCAACGCGCTCACAAAGTTCTCGCAGCTCTGAGGGTTATGGCAGGCATCGATCAGCTTGAGCGGATCAGTTCCCAGCACGTCAAAACGACCCGGTGTGGGGCAACCCATAAGCGAGGCATCGAGCTTGTCATGATCGAGCTCGCGACCCAGATACCCCTCGCAGAGCATAATCGCGCACGCGGCATTCTGCGGCTGATAGGCCGGCTTGACCATGCTCGACGTATAGATTGCACGCGGCGTGGTGCAGCTAAACTCAACCGTGTCGCCCACATGCGCCGGCACCTTAGTCGTGGCATGACTCACCACGAACGGCACGACGCCGCACTCGCGACAACGGGCATCCATCACGCGCTGAACGCTCGCCTCGTGCGTGCCCTCGCCCAGCACAACCAGGCGTCCGGGCTTAATGACCGCAGCCTTCTCACCGGCAATGGCCTCAAGTGTATCGCCCAAAATGCGTGTGTGATCGAGCCCAATGCCCGTAATGGCAACGGCGACGGGATCGGTCGCGCTCGTGGCGTCCCAACGCCCGCCCATGCCAACCTCGAGCACTGCAACATCCACCGCAGCCTCGGCAAACACTACAAGCGCGGCAGCCGTCAGCAGGTCAAAGGGTGTGATGGTATAGGCACGCTCCCCCGCTGCCACACGACGGGCATTCACTCGATGCCCCGCCTCAACAGCGGCAGAAACGCCACGGGCAAAGGCCTCGTCGCTCACAACGCGCCCGTCGACCTCCATGCGCTCGGGATAGCGAACAAGCTGCGGCGACGTATACAGCGCGGTCTTGAGCCCCTCGCCGCGAAGAATAGCAGCCGAAAAACGCGTAGTCGAAGTCTTGCCATTAGTACCGGCAACCTGAATGCAATCAAAGTACTCGTCCGGACGCCCCAGCTCATCGAGCATATCGACAACCGTCTCGAGCAGAGGACCAGCATCCCCAGAAATCCGCCCCGTATCAGCAGCCAGCCCAACAGCCTCATCAAACGAAAGCAACTCAAACGAGAACGGAACGACATACGACCCAGAACGCTTAGCCATAACCCAAAGTCTCCCATAACAGAAAAAGAGGCCCACCAAAAAGAATGAGCCCCTCGCGTTGACAATATCAGCCTTTATCCGCTTGCAGCAAGATCAAGGCCACAACCAAGTGGCCCTAACCTACCAGTTGCAAACAACCACGTAACCGCACTAGGAGCGGCCCGACGCTTTGCTCGATACAAGTTCCGCACGAGCCGAAGGCCACTTAATGTGGCCTTCGTGCGAGCAGGACTGTCCGCAGTAGCGAGCAATGCCCCAAACCGCGTCCCCCCGTACCGCCTACGAGAAGTCAGCAACCTGAGCAGTCAGTGCCGCCAGGATCTCCTTGAGCTCAGCTGCACGGTCCCTCTTCTTCTGCACCACGGCAGGAGCGGCCTTGGCCACAAAGCCCTCGTTGGCGAGCGTCTTCTCGCAGCCGGCGAGCTCCTTCTGGGCCGCGGCAATCTCCTTCTCCAGGCGAGCCTTCTCGGCCGAAAGGTCAACCTTGCCCTCGAGCACCACAAAGACCTCGACGCCGCTGTCAACAACAGCGATGCTCGCAGCCGGCTTCTCAACGTCGGTACCCATGACCAGCGAAGCCGTGTTGGCCAGCGGCTCAATCGTGGAGCGCAGGCTCTCGAGCTTCGCGATGTCCTCGGCACCGGCGCGCACGACCACGTCGAGCTCGGCCTTGGGGCTCAAGCGATAACGCGAACGCGTGGCGCGGGCGGCGGAAACGACGGCGCGGCACAGCTCAAACGCGCGCTCGGCGTCCTCGTCAACATACTTGGCGTAGTCGGCGGGCTCGGGCCACTTGGCGATCATGAGCGCCTCGGCGCGGTCAACGTTGCCCTCGGCATCCAGGTCGAGCATGCTCGCCGGCATGTTGTCCCAGATCTCCTCGGTGACAAACGGCATAAGCGGGTGCATCAGGCGAATGGAGGTATCGAGCACAAAGATCAGGTTGCGCTGAGCCTGCAGACGGCCCTCGCCCTTCAGGCGGGCCTTGGTGACCTCGACATACCAGTCGCAGACCTCGTTCCAGAAGAACTGCTGCACGCCGCGGGCCATATCGCCAAAGGTGTAGTTCTCGATGCCCTCGGTGACCATCTTCACGGCCTTGGCCAGGCGGCTGAACATCCAAGCGTCTGCCGGCGTCTCCACGACGGGCTCGCCGGGCGTGTAGCCCTCCATGTTCATGAGCAGGAAGCGGCTGGCGTTCCAGATCTTGGTCACAAACGACTTGGCCTGCTCGGTACGCGGACTGTCGATAAGCTTCTTAGTCTTCTTGTCAATGTTCGCGTCGAACTTGACGTCCTGGTTGTTGGTGCACAGCGTCAGCAGGTTGTAGCGCATGGCGTCGGCGCCGTACATGCCAATGAGGTCCATGGGGTCGACGCCGTTGCCCTTGGACTTGGACATACGGCTTCCGTCCTTGGCAAGAATCGTCGGGTAGATGACGACGTCCTTAAACGGCACCTCGTCCAGGAAGTACAGCGAGCTCATGACCATGCGGGCGACCCACAGCGCGATAATGTCGCGAGCGGTGACAAGCGCCGTCGTAGGGTGATGGCCCTCGAGCAGCTCCGGCTTTTGCGGCCAGCCCTGCGTGGCAAAGGTCCACAGCTGCGAGCTGAACCAGGTGTCCAGCACGTTCTCGTCCTGGTGCACGTGATGGCCGCCGCACTTGGGGCACACGTCGGTGTCCTCGGTAAGGGCGTCCTCCCAGCCGCAGTCCTCGCAGTAGAACACGGGGATGCGGTGGCCCCACCACAGCTGGCGGCTGATGCACCAGTCCTTGAGGTTTTCCATCCAGGTGGTATAGGTCTGCGTCCAGCGCGCGGGGTGGAAGGTGACCTTGCCGGAGTTGACGGCGTCGAGCGCCGGCCCCTTGAGCTTGTCGACGGCCACGAACCACTGCTCGGACAGCCACGGCTCCAGCGCGGAGTCGCAACGGTAGCAGTGCATGACGGAGTGGTCGAGCTCCTCGACGTGATCGAGCAGGTCATGCTCCTCAAACCACTTGATGACGGCCTCGCGGCACTCGTCGCGGTTCATGCCGGTGAACTCGCCGTAACCCTCGACGACCACCGCGTGTTCGTCGAAGATGTTGATCTGCGGCAGATCGTGGGCCTGACCCATGGCGTAATCGTTGGGGTCGTGGGCCGGGGTGACCTTGACAAAGCCGGAGCCAAAGTTGGCGTCGACATGCCAATCCTCAAAGATGGGGATCTCGCGGTCGACGATGGGGAGCTTGACGGTCTTACCCACAAAGGCGGCCTTCTCGGGGTCCTTCGGGGAGACGGCGACGCCCGTGTCGCCGAGCATGGTCTCGGGGCGCGTGGTGGCGACGACGATGTAGTCCTGGCCGTTGACCGGCTCGGTCAGCGGGTAGCGAAGGTGCCACAGATGGCCCTTCTCGTCCTTGTACTCAGCCTCGTCGTCCGAGATGGCGGTAGTGCAGTTGGGGCACCAGTTGACGATGCGCTTGCCGCGATAGATCAGACCGTCGTGGTACCAGTCGCAAAACACCTTGCGCACGGCCTGGGCGTAGTCCTCGTCCATGGTGAAGCGCTCGTTGTCGAAGTCGACGGAGCAGCCCATGCGCTTGATCTGCTCGACGATGATGCCGCCGTACTCGTGGGTCCAATCCCAGCAGGCGTCGACAAACTTGTCGCGACCGATCTCCAGGCGGCTGATGCCCTCGCTCTTGAGCTTCTTGTCGACCTTGGTCTGCGTGGCGATACCGGCGTGGTCGGTACCGAGCACCCAGCGCGTGGACTTACCGCGCATGCGGGCCATACGGATGATGGCGTCCTGGATGGAGTCGTCGGTGGCGTGACCCATATGGAGCTTGCCGGTCACGTTGGGAGGCGGAATGGTGACGGTGCAGTCGCCCACGCCCTCACGGCGCTTGTAGTAGCCGCCGTCGAGCCACTTCTGCAGGATCGCCGGCTCATTGGTCGACGGATCGTAGTTCTTGGGCATCTCTTCCATATATCTCTCCCTGTCCCGCCGGCGTGTCCGCCTGCTTGGTTTTCGCTCGGTCAGGTCCTGGCTCGCACGAAGAGCACATTTAGTGCTCTTCGGCTCGTGCGGAATCTACGAAAACCAAGCAGGCGGACACGCCTTAGGTATCGATTACTTCAGTCTGAATGGACTTTGCTGAGACTTTAAACAAACACACAGAATAACACAGGTAGTTGGGGTTATTGCGTATATATAAAATAGCCTCCGACCGCGGATGGTCGGAGGCTATTTGCAAGCACATTTTTGGCTGGTTTACCCGTAGATGCGCTGGGGCTGTTCTTCGCCCTTTACGGAGGCTTCGGTCACAACGACCTTGGAAACGCCTTCCTCGCTGGGGAGGTCGAACATCGTCTGCTGCAGCACGTCCTCGCAGATGGAGCGCAGGCCGCGGGCACCGGTCTTGCGGGCGAGCGCCATGCGGGCGATCTCGTGCAGGGCGGCATCCTCAAACTCAAGCTCGACGTCCTCGAGCTGGAACATCTTGCGGTACTGACGCACCACGGCGTTCTTGGGCTCGGTCAGGATCGACACCAGGTCGTCCTCGTCGAGCGCCTGCGTCTGAGTAACGACAGGAGTACGGCCCACGAACTCGGGGATCATGCCAAAGGCGTTGAGGTCCTGCGGGAGCACCTGACGCAGCAGGTCGTTCTCGTCGACCGAGGTGGGGCCGGCGATCTCGGAGTTAAAACCCACGCCCTTGTTGCCCACGCGATCGGCGATGATCTTGTCCAAGCCCACAAAGGCACCGCCGCAGATAAACAGGATGTTGGTCGTGTCGATCTGCAGCAGCTCCTGCTGGGGATGCTTGCGGCCGCCGGTGGGCGGAACGCTGGCCACCGTGCCCTCAAGAATCTTAAGCAGCGCCTGCTGAACGCCCTCGCCCGAGACATCACGGGTGATGGAAAGGTTCTCGGCCTTGCGGGCAATCTTGTCGATCTCGTCAACGTAGATAATGCCAACCTGCGCGCGCTCGATGTCGCCATCGGCGGCGTTGATGAGCTTGAGCA
>URNJ01000036.1 GCA_900549215.1 uncultured Collinsella sp. | reverse complement strand
GGGCGCCAACTACGGCTCCACCCTTACCCCGGCAGCAGCCAAAAAGTACTGCCCGCCCACGTGGCAGGACTGGTACAACAAAGTCGCCGCTCAGATGAACCGCATCTAAGTGCAACTGCAAAGGGCCCCAATGGGGCCCTTTTCTTTTAGGTAGCGGAGGTATCGACGACGCCGGTCGCATTGGCAACCGCAACTATGACGATCATGCATAGGAGCAGCACACCCAATGCCTTGAGCCAGAGTTTCGCGAGCTTCTTGCCGCGATAGCTGTCGAGCAATGCGAATCGCCGACGAAGACGGCGCTTATCGAGCAGCGCAAAATGCATAAGCACCATAAGGCCATCGACAAAGAAAAAATACTCGATTATGAGAAGCCACGTCGGGTAGCTTTGGGTTGCTCCGGTGGGATGAAAGACGGCAAAGTGACTACCGGCAAAGAACACGAGCAGCGAGAAGCAGACGAGCGTATTCCAAATGCGCCCCAAAGACTCCGGAACGCGAGAGAGCAGACCGCATGCAGCGGAGGCGGCAGGCCTAGGAAGCCCCGCGGGGATCTGGAGCCCTTGGGGCGTCAACACCGTCCCCGAGGCGGGAGTACGGACAGCCACAGGCGCAAGAGGCCGCACGGGGCGACTTAGATCGTATGCCGCGCGCGTCGCCCGTCCCAATGCTTCCGCACTCGCAAAACGCTTGGCCGGGTCGAGCGCCATCGACATGCAGACGGCATCGGCAAGTGGAGCGGGAATGCCACGCGCCTCGCATTGCTCGCGCAGGTCGAGCCCTGGTTTAGGGTCGACTCCCGTCAAGCAGAAGAACAACAGGGCGCCAAGTGCGTAGACGTCGCTTCGCACGCTCGTCTGCCCAAACCCATACTGCTCGGGCGGCGCATAGGGCCGTGTCCCAAACTTGACGGTGTCGGCATCGGCGCCGTCGCGCCATACGCGAGCGATCCCCAAGTCGATAATCACCAGCGATGAAAATGTCAGGCCGTCATCAGGCGTATAGTTGGCACCTGTCACGATGATATTCGACGGCTTGAGGTCACGATGGATCACCGGCGCCGACGTCTCCCCCGCTATTGCAAAACCGGCGTGGAGCTCGCCCACGGCATCGCATAGGGCAGGATACAATTCACGCGCATAATCGGGGGTGGCTCCCAGACGGTCCACCAGCGCCCCGAGCGTCTCCCCTTCGATGTATTCCATAACCACGTTGAGCTCGTCGCCCACACGACGACAATCGACGATTCTGGGCAGGTGCTCAAAACGCCTGCCTGCCCGCTGAGCGGCAAACAGACGCTCGTATGCCCCGCCGATTTGAGCCGAAGCATCGATGCGTTTACGGACAAAGGGGCCGAGCGAACCACCGCCGGTTCCTTCAAAGTACACGAGCTCGGTTGCTTCAACGGACGAGCGCTTAAGTACACGCTCCACGCGATAGCTGTCGTCGCGATCGAGCGACGCCAGGTGCTCGGCAAGCGCTGCGGTCAGCTCGTCATCGGAATATGTTGGGCTCTGAGTATCCATAGCCTCCATCATAGCGCAGGGCGCAGACACCCCATGGCATCCGCGCCCCGTTCGTTTGCATCGTTGTTCGACAGCTCTACCGGCTCAGATATCAGCCGCTAACTCACCGTCTCCTCGCCAAAGCGATACAGTTCCTCGTTGACCTTTTGGAGACTGCACCCGCGATCGATGCAAAAGATGATAATCGCATCGCGGCGGTCCTTGCAGTTAAGGACGCTTACCCCGGCAGCCGTCAGCGCACGGTTGGTCTCTTTGAGCGTCAGCGCCATCGCAAAGGCAATCTGCAGCACCTTATTGCGACTCGGATGACGCGCACCGGTAAAGATCTGATAGCCAAAGGTCTCATTGAGATCAGCCATACGGACCACGCGCGAGCGCTCCAAGCCCTTTTCCTGCAGTAGCTGCTTCAGGTAGTCCGAAAGCGACGGGGCGGCAAAGTCGTGCTCCCTGATATAGCCATCGATGTTCGGCGCATCGAGAAGCTCATTGAGCAACTCCTCGGTCAGCTTTTTATCGGACATACGACTTCACCTCCCCCAGTGCATGCAACATGCTAGAAACCGCTTACGTCCGAACGCTCCCAGCTAGCAACCTGGTCGGGAGACACCGTACCCAGCGCCTCGAACTTCCAGGAGCCGCCCGCCTTCAGATGATTGGTGTTTGCAAGAGCCGTTCCAACCTGGTTGCCATCGGCATCATACAGAACATATTCAATCTGAATGTAGCTCTTTTCCTTGTCCGTGTTATTGGTCAGGGTGCCCGTGATCTTATAGGTAAACTGATTGGAAGTGTCTTCAGCCTCGTCAGCAATGGTATACGGTTCTTGCGGTTCTTTTTGCTCCTCAGCCTGCCGTGTCGTCTCGGCAGGTTTTGCCGAATCGCTCGCAGACGAATCGGTTGAGTTGCCGCCCATAGAGCCCACGGCACCGACAATAACCAGCACCACGATGATGCCTAGGACAATCTTGCCGATTGGCTTCTTTCCCTCTTTTGCCATTATTCATCCTTCCTACGATCCGGCTACCGTGCCGGTACACAGCACATCGTAGGAAGGATTGAACTTGAATTCATTAGCTGAGAGCTAAGGCTGCGGTAAACGACCAATGCAGTTATCCAAACGCCGAGCAAACGCACTGCGCGCGACCGTCTGCTGGCAGTGCATCAACCCACCGTGACGTATTCCCCGGTAAAGGCACTGATCATCAACAGGACAAAGAACACAAGGTAGCTGGCACTCAGCAGGTACGCAATGATCAGAAAGACGACCCAGCCGACATTGGTTTTACCGTCGGCACGGCGTTGCTCGCGATTGCGGCAGAGCCAAATCGTCACGCCGATGGCAGTGATAAACAGCACGAGCGCCGCCGCGGCAAGCCCGGCAAGCGCAAACATCACGCCAATGCTCACAGCAATAACCGGAAGCAGCAGCAAACCGCACCCGCATCCACCCGGACTATATACGGCAGACTGTCGGCGTCGCCTCATCGCCGCGCCACCCCCATCATCTTTGAGCACTACAGTGCGATAGCCTGCTGAACAGGAACGATCTTGTCGAGTTCCGGTTCGATCCGCCTTTTCTCGGCCTCAAGGTCAAACGCCACCTGAGCGCGCAGCCAATAACCATCCGTCAGGCCAAAATAACGGCAAAGACGGAGGTCGGTGTCGGCCGTCACGCGACGTTTTCCCAAGACAATCTGCCCGATACGCTGAGCCGGAATCCCAGTCTCTTTCGCAAGGCGATATTGAGAAATGCCCATGGGAACAAGAAACTCCTCTTTGAGAAGCTCACCAGGAGTCACCGGCGACAGCAAATCGGCCGAAGTCTCATCACTTGTGATAATCGACGATTTCGACATTCCAAGCCATCTCCTGTCTCCACTCAAAACAGACCCGATAGCGCTCGTTAACACGGATGCTATATTGACCGGCACGATCGCCCTTCAAAGCTTCCAGGCGGTTGCCCGGTGGAACGCGAAGATCATCAAGCGAAGCACAAACCTGCAGTTGGCGAATCTTCCTCAACGCAACACGCTCAAAGGGCACGAACCTCCTGACCCGCACACCCATGGCAAAGCGTTCGGTATCCTCATCTTTATACGATGCAATCATAGTATCGCCTTACGTTAGTAACGTCAAACGTTTCTATAGACTTACATCTCTATTATATCGTACGTTTGTTCGTGTTTTCTAGAACAAATAGTCCTTTGCGCCTTAGTCAAGCAAAAGCAATCGTTTGTAGACATCGAGGCCTTTGAGAAGAATCTCCTCGTCAAAGAGCATGGTATCGGTATGCAGAGCGCTCATCGCATAGGCTGGGCAGTCATCAGCGTCGATCGGGTTTTCTTGTCCTTCTGGCACGCCCGTGCCCAGCAAGAAGAACACGCCCGGCAGATGGCGCTGATAGAAAGCAAAGTCCTCGGCAATTAACAGCGGCTCGTCCACAAGTTGCAGCTCGGGCAAGGCAGGCGCAATGTGGGCAAACAACTCGGGGTCGTTATCGACTGGCGGATAGCCCTCGGCAAAGTCGAGATCGTACGTACAGCCCGTTGCGGTGCACGCCTCGTCGAGCGCACGGCGTACGCCCTCGCGCGCACGGTCGAACATGGCGTCCGTAAACACACGCAAGCTACCGGCAACATGGGCCTCCCCCGCCACCGCATTGCAGACGGTGCCGGCCTGCAGCAGGCCAAACTTACCGATGCAGGGCTCATCGGCACCCAGCTCGTCCATCAGCTCGCGCTCGGCAACCAGGAACTTTGCCGCCGCCAGCGCCGCGTCATGTGATTCCTCGACTGGAACGCCGTAGGTCTTGGCGATATGGATGCTCGTGCCATGGATATGAATGTGCGTCTCGCTCGAGCGCGCCAGCAGCGGACCGGGACAGCTCGCCAGCGTACCGGCAGGAAGATCGGGCCACACGTGAAAGCCAAAGATGCGGTCGACCCCGTAGCGCTCGAACACGCCGCTCTCGCATACCGTCTTAGCGCCACCGGTTGTTTCCTCGGCCGGCTGGAACACAAAAAGCACGTTGCGCTTAATAACGCCCGGCTGCTCACGAATCGTACGGTCGACAAAAGTTGCCGCCGCGAGGGCCATAGCCATGTGCCCGTCGTGGCCGCACGCGTGCATCTTGCCGGGATGCGTCGAGGCAAAAGCGGCGCCCGTCGTCTCCGCAATAGGCAACGCATCCATATCGGCGCGAATCGCCGTGGCATGCGCGGCATCAACACCGGCGTCGAAGAAAGCACAGACGCAGCTGGGGCACGGATGGGTCACCTCGCAAGCGAGCGGTGCCAGCACGCCCTCGATATAGGCAATGGTTTGCGGAAGATCGAAATCGAGCTCCGGAATGCGATGGAGATCGCGGCGATAGCGACGGAGTTCTTGGAGCTCGGTCATAGAGGATCCCTTCGTGAGGCACATCTGTTGCAACTTATTGTGATACAGGATTGTGGCGCACATGTTTCCAGCATATCCCTGCATTTTTTAAACGTTATATACGAATACTCTTGTTTGGTAAAGTGCAACGTGATAGGGTCTTTACCATTTGATAGAGGCGCGGGCACGAAGAGCCGCGGGCGAGCCGGCAGGCTTTGACCCCGTGGGGAGGCGAAACCCGCCGAACTGGGTTTTTCGGGCACGAACAACCTGGTGGGCCTGTGGGAAACACCCACAGGACTGTCTGCAGCAATGCGGGAGCGCTATCCGGACATTGGGTCCACGCTATGCGGATTCGATGCGCAGATGGCGCCGTCTGGATAGCGAGGTTTACGGGACATGGTATTGACCCCCAACGAGGCATATGCGGCCAAGCAGCCGTTTGTGGACAAGGAGACACTCGAGCATATCGTCGAGCAGTTCCCCACGCCGTTTCATCTATACGAGGCGGGCATCCGCCGCAACATGCAAGAAGTGCGCGACGCCTTTGCATGGAACCCGGGCTTTAAGGAATACTTTGCCGTCAAAGCCAACCCCAACCCGGCGCTCATCTCCATTCTCAACGAATACGGCTGCGGCTGCGACTGCTCGAGCTATACCGAGCTCATGATCGCCCGCTCGCTGGGTATCACGGGACACGACATCATGTTCTCGTCCAACGATACGCCGGCTGCCGACTTTGAGCTCGCCGACAAGCTGGGTGCCATCGTCAACTTTGACGACATCAGCCACATCGAGTTCTTTGAGCGTGTTGCGGGACCCATCCCCAAAACGGTCGGCTGCCGCTTTAATCCAGGCGGCCTGTTCCAGCTCTCCAACGGCATCATGGACAACCCAGGCGACTCCAAATATGGCATGACCACCGAGCAGCTCTTCGAGGCCTTCCGCATGCTCAAAGCCAAGGGCGCCGAGGACTTTGGCATCCACGCATTCCTTGCCAGCAACACCGTCACCAACGACTACTACCCCGAGCTCGCGCGTATCCTCTTTGAGCTTGCCGTACGCCTGGAGCGCGAGACCGGCGCACACGTCGCCTTCATCAATCTGTCCGGCGGCGTCGGCATCCCCTACCTGCCCGAGCAGCAGGCCAACGACATTCGCGCCATCGGCGAGGGAGTACACGCGGCATACGACGAGATCCTGGTTCCCGCCGGCATGGGCGATGTGGCCATCTGCACTGAGATGGGCCGCTTTA
Source organism: uncultured Collinsella sp. (assembly GCA_900549215.1). Taxonomy (GTDB): domain Bacteria; phylum Actinomycetota; class Coriobacteriia; order Coriobacteriales; family Coriobacteriaceae; genus Collinsella. Next base: position 7,396 of record URNJ01000036.1, on the reverse strand, counting down.
TGATGGGCCCCTACGGCTGTCTGGTCACCAAGGCTATCCACGAGAAGCAGATCTACAAGGACTATATCGGTGTCGATGCAAGCGCCGTCGATTTGATTCGCCCTGCCATGTATGGCGCCTACCACCACATTACGGTGATGGGTCAGCCGGGCGGCGCCGACAAGGCCACGGCGCCCGTCACGAACACCTATGACATCACGGGCAATCTGTGCGAGAACAACGATAAGTGCGCCATCGACCGCGAGCTGCCGCATATCGACATGGGTGACCTGCTTGTAATCCACGATACCGGTGCGCATGGCTACTCCATGGGCTACAACTACAACGGACGTCTGCGCTCCGCCGAGGTCCTGCTGCGCCCCGATGGCGCGGCCGACCTCATCCGCCGCGCCGAGCGCCCGGGCGATTACTTTTCCACGCTCGACGTGCTGCCGTGCGGCCGAGAGCTGCTGGCCAAGTCGCGCGCCGAAAGCGCCCGCCGTCGCGCCCAGGACGAACGCCTGGCCGTCGCCGCCCAATGGAACAAACGCATCCAGATCGCGGAGGCGAAGGAGAAGAACATGGACATCCGCAATCTCGAGGGCTCAATCGTCGCCCTGGTTACGCCGTTTAAAAAGGACGGCAGTGTCGACTTTGACGCGCTCGAGCGCCTTATCGATTTCCACTTGCAAAATGGCACCGACGCCATTCTCACCCTGGGCACCACCGGCGAGAGCGCCACGATGACCGATGACGAGGACAACTCCGTCGTCGCCGCCGTGGTCAAGCATGTTGCAGGACGCGTCCCCGTCATCGCCGGCTCAGGCTCCAACTCCACGCAGACCATGCTCACCAAGTCGCTTACTTACCAGGGCTTGGGAGCCGACGGCCTGCTGCTCATTACCCCCTACTACAACAAGTCCAACGAAGAGGGTATCTATCAGCACTTTAAGACCGTCGCCGATGCCGTTGACATCCCCTGCATCCTGTACAACATCCCCGGCCGCTGCGGCTGCGGTATCAGCGAGCGCAACGTAGAGCGCCTAGCCGCGCACCCCAACATCATGGGCATCAAGGAGGCCTCGGGCAACGTCGCCTACGCGGCCAAGATCGCCCACCTGCTGTCCGACGATTTCCGCATGTACTCGGGCGAGGATGCACTCACAGTGCCGCTCATGAGCCTGGGCGCTTCGGGCACCATCAGCGTGTGGGCCGACGTGCAGCCGCAGCTTGTACACGACATGTGCCGCGCTTATCTGGACGGCGACGTAGCGCGCGCCCGCGATATCCAGATTGCCGGCCAGCCGCTCATCAACGCCCTCTTTAGCGAGGTCAACCCCATCCCCGTCAAGGAAGCGCTCGCCCAGATGGGCATGATCGAGGCAAACTACCGTATGCCGCTGTGCCCCATGGCAGACGACACGCGAGCCGCACTTACCGATGCTCTGAAGGGAGCTGGTCTACTTGATTAAGACCGTCATTATGGGAACGGGCCGCATGGGCTCGCTCATCCGCACTACCGCCGAAGGCATTGTCGACGCCGCCGGGCAGCCCGTTTTTGATATCGTGGCCCAGATTGGCTTCGATTTGAGCGAGCTCGAGAACGCACCGGCTGCCGACGTCATCATCGACTTCTCGAACGTCGCGACCTTCGACGCCGTCGTCGCCTATGTCGAGCGCACGGGCGCGGCGTTGGTCTCAGGCACCACAGGCTACACCCCCGAGCAGATGGACCGCCTGCGTGAGCTGGGCCAGAACACCCGCGTTATGCACTCGGGCAATTACTCCATCGGTATCGCAGCCCTGCGCCATCTGGTAGCGCAGGCTACACGCGAGCTGCCCGGCTTTGACTGCGAAATCGTCGAGACGCACCACAACCAAAAGGTCGACGCCCCCAGCGGCACTGCCAAGCTACTGCTCGACGCCGTCGTCGAAGCCGAGCCCGAGGCAGGCTACCACCCCGTCTATGGCCGCGAGGGCATGTGCGGAGCACGCGATCCCAAGGAAATCGGTATGCACTCGCTGCGCGGCGGCACCGTCGCCGGCGTGCACGAGGTGAGCTTCTTTGGCCAGGACGAGGAGGTCACGCTCACCGTCCTTGGCAAGATATGCAAGACCCTTAATGCCGACTACGGTGACATTATGGAGTACATAGATGAGGAGGACACGTGATATGACACCCGAAGAAAAAGCACGGCTTGTGATTGATGAAAAACTGCGTCAGTCCGGCTGGGTCATTCAGGATATGAAAAAGCTGAATCTTTCTGCCGCACTGGGCGTTGCTGTCCGTGAATTCCCCACAAGCACAGGTGAGGTGGACTATGCCCTTTTCATTGACGGCAAGCCTGTGGGTGTTGCCGAAGCCAAGCGTGAGGAAAAAGGCGAATCTATCACCGATGTTGAGGTGCAGTCTGGGCGTTATGCCAACAGCATCTTCAAATGGATAAAGAATGATTACAAAATTCGCTTTGCTTATGAAACCACAGACAAGCTGATTCGGTTTACGGATTATAACGATATAAAGTACCGCTCCAGAACGGTGTTCTCATTCCATCGCCCGGAGACCCTGCTTGCGCTGTTAGGGCAGTCGGATACCATCCGTAATAACATGAAGCATTTCCCTGCATTGGATGAAACGGGATTTCGCAAATGTCAGGTGAATGCCATCAAGAATCTGGACAAGTCTTTTGCTGAGAACCGCCCCAAGGCACTAGTGCAGATGGCAACAGGCGCAGGCAAAACATTCACAGCAATCACTGCGGCCTACCGTTTATTGAAATACGGAAAAATGAACCGTATCTTGTTCCTTGTGGATACAAGAGGTCTGGGAGAACAGGCAGAGCGTGAGTTCCTTGCCTATACTCCCAATGATGACCCACGCTCTTTTTCACAGCTTTACGGTGTCCGCAGGCTGAAAAGTTCCTACATACCAAACGATATCCAGATTTGCATCTGCACCATTCAGAGAATGTACTCCATCCTGAAGGGCGAAGAACTGGACGAATCTATCGAGGAAAAATCCTTTGCGGAGTTTGTTACGGCAGAGAGCAAGGCTCCCAAAGAGGTGGTGTACAACGAGAAATATCCGCCGGAGTTCTTTGACTGCATTATCGTGGATGAATGCCACCGCTCCATTTATAATGTGTGGAGCCAAGTGTTGTCCTATTTTGATGCCTTTATCATTGGCTTGACCGCCACCCCGGATAACCGTACTTTTGCGTTTTTCAACGAGAATATTGTCAGCGAGTACCCAAGAGAACAGGCTATCATTGACGGCGTTAACGTTGGCGAGGATATCTTTCTCATTGAAACACAGGTGGGCAAAAACGGCGCTCATCTGATGAAACAGCTGATTGAATACCGTGACCGTCTGTCCAGAGCCAAACGATGGAAACAGCTGGACGAGGATGTGGATTATAAGCCAACCCAGCTTGACCGGGACATTGTCAACCCAAGTCAGATACGCACGGTCATCCGTTCCTTTAAGGATAATCTGTTCACCACACTGTTCCCACGCAGAAAAGAAGTGCCAAAGACACTGATTTTTGCAAAGACGGACAGCCATGCGGATGACATCATTCAGATTGTCCGTGAGGAGTTTGGCGAAGGCAATGACTTCTGCCGCAAAATCACCTATTCCGCTGACAACCCGGAATCTGTGCTGAGTTCCTTCCGCAATGATTATAACCCTCGTATTGCCGTCACGGTGGATATGATTGCCACAGGCACCGATGTAAAGCCAATCGAGTGCTTGATTTTCCTGCGTGATGTACGCAGTAAAAACTACTTTGAACAGATGAAAGGCAGAGGCACTCGTGTGCTGAGTAAAGAGGACTTGCAGAAAGTCACCCCATCTGCCACAGAGAATAAAGACCATTTCGTGATTGTGGATGCGGTTGGCGTTACCAAATCCAAGAAATCGGATACCAGACCGTTGGAACGAAAACCGACCGTCAGCATGAAAGAACTCATGATGAATGTGGCACTGGGTGCAAAAGACGAGGACACGTTGACCTCTCTTGCAAACCGTGTCATTCGACTGAACAGCCAGATGTCCCCGGCGGAGCGTAAGCAGTTTGAAGCGAAGGTCGGCACTGCTGCCGGATCCGTGGCTGAAAATCTGCTGAATGCCTTTGATGAGGATGTGCTGACTGCCAAGGCGCAGGCGGACACAGGCTCTGCGGAGGTCACGGAGGAACAGCTGAAACAGGCACAGAAAGAATTGATACAGGCTGCCGTTGCACCGTTCCATGACCCGGATGTCCGTGATTACATTGAGAATGTGCGCCGCAGCCATGACCAGATTATTGACAACACCAACATCGACTCTGTCCTGTTTGCAGGCTTTGATACGCAGCAGGAAGAAAACGCAGACCGCATCCTCGCTACCTTCCACGAATTTATTGAGGAAAACAAGGATGAGATTATTGCCCTGCGTATCATCTATAATGAAAGCTACAAAGACCGCCCCATGGCTATCGAACAGCTAAAAGAACTGTATGGCAAGTTGAAAGCCAAGGGCATCACCGTAGAACGCCTGTGGGACTGCTATGCCATCAAGAAGCCGGACAAGGTAAAGCGTGGCACGATGGCGCAACTGACAGACCTCATCTCCATCATTCGCTTTGAGATGGGCTATACCGATAACCTCAGCCCGTTTGCGGATAAGGTGAATTATAACTTTATGCAGTGGACGTTCAAACGTAATGCCGGACACATTCAGTTTACCGAAGAACAGATGGAATGGCTGCGTCTGATTAAAGACCACATTGCCACTTCCCTCAGTATCCTGCCGGAGGATTTGGACTTGACGCCCTTTGACAAAAAAGGCGGTCTGCTGGGCTTCTATGAGTCCTTTGGGGATGACTATGAGGTAATACTGAATGAGATGAATAGGGAGCTGGTAGCTTAAATGATAAAAGAAAAAAATTTGCCCAATGGATGGGCTATAAAACCAATGACAGAAGTTGTAACATGGGGGTCTGGTGGAACGCCTAAAGCAACAGAATCCCAATACTATGATAATGGGGATATTCCGTGGTTGATAATCGGTGATTTGAATGATGGTGTAGTTACAGAATCTCAGAGTAAAATCACTGAATTAGGATTAAAAAATAGCAGCGCGAAGATAATTCCTGCTGGCACTTTATTGGTTGCAATGTATGGAAGCATCGGAAAATTGGGGATTACAGGTATTGAATGCTGTACCAATCAGGCTATCGCATTTGCAAAAGAACTTCGTGGCGTATCTACAAAATATATGTTCTACTACATGGCTATGATGAAATCCAAACTCATATCAATGGGAAAAGGCGGAACGCAAAATAATATCAGTCAGACTATTCTAAAGTCTCTAAATGTAATAGTTCCTCCCCCAGAAGTTCAGGACAACCTCGTATTTCGAATTGAAGAATTATTCTCCGAACTGGACAAGGCTGTGGAAACCTTGCAGACCACAAAGCAGCAGTTGGCGGTGTATCGACAGGCGGTGCTGAAAGAGGCATTTGAGACATTCAAACGAAAAAGTGTACCAGAAAGGCATATTGCTGATATATGTGATTATATTGTGGATTGTCCGCATTCAACGCCAAAATGGGTGGAAGAAGGTAAACTGTGTTTGCGAACAACGAATTTCCGTAAGGGATTTTTAGATTTATCTAAACCAAACTATGTCTCTAATAGTACATTTGAAAACCGAATAACACGTCTCCGTCCAATGCCGGGAGATGTTTTATATAGCCGTGAGGGTGCCATATTGGGAATAGCTTGTATCATTCCAAAAGGACTTGAAGTATGCTTAGGACAACGAATGATGCTGTTACGGACTGGTCAAAACCTGAACAATAAATTTCTGATGCACTATTTGAATTCACCATTTTTAAACAGTGTCATTACAGAAAACATTGGTGGTTCTGCATCACCACATATTAACGTAGGTGACATAAAGAAATTCTTGATTCCTGTTCCTGATATAAATGAACAGGATCAAACGGTACAAATCATAGAATCCCGTCTATCCGTATGCGAAAGTATCGAGCAGACCGTGGATACCGCATTGGCACAGGCGGATGCCATGCGACAGAGCATATTAAAACAAGCCTTTGAAGGAGGTGTAGTATGACAGACTGGATTATGATTGCAATAACCGCAGTCTATGTGATTGCGACAATATTTATTTGTATATTTAACTATCGTTCTGCAAAAGCAACACGGGAACAGTTGGCAGAATCAAAACGTCAATTTGAAGAAAATAATCGTGCTTTTGTTACTGTAACCTTTGAAACAATACGAGGCAGCCTCCTTGTTCTAAATATACATAACCATGGACATCAGGTTGCCAATAATGTTTCTGTGAAAATCAATCCAGAGTTTATTGCCAATGTGCCGGATAAAGAGTATTTAGTAAAATTGTGTGAATCCTCGTTCACTTTGGGCGTTGATAAAAGTTGGTTTGTGTGTTTTGGAGGTACTCCGGAATTAGGGAAAATAAGTAATATTCCGTTCAAAATTACCATTTGCTACTCGGATATCTTTTCCACCTACTCAGAGTCCACAACGATAGACCTTAAACAGTATCTTTGGTCAATAATATATGATTCACCTACTGAAGATACTTATCAAGAAATGAAAAAAATGACAAAAAGCATTCAATCAATGGATAAGTCCATTCAAAAGTTACAAAAAAGAATGGATGCTTTTGATTCGAATAGAGGAGAAGTATCGAATGAGTGAACAAACATCAGCAATCGTATCAAAGGTTTGGGGGATGTGCAATCCGCTCCGGGATGACGGTGTTTCCTACGGAGATTATCTGGAACAGCTTACCTACCTTATCTTTCTGAAAATGTCCGATGAGTATTCCAAGCCGCCCTACAAAAAAGAAACAGGGATTCCTGCCGGATACACATGGTCGGACATGAACACCCTCAAGGGTGCGGAACTGGAGGAACAATATAAATCCACGCTGGAAGAACTGGGCAAACAAGGCGGTATTCTCGGTAAAATCTTCAAAGGCGCAAGTAATAAAATCAGCAGTGCCGCCATTCTGTACCGTGTAGTGCAAATGATTGACAACGAAAAATGGGTGGCAATGTCCTCCGATGTCAAAGGTGAAATCTATGAAGGTTTGCTGCAGAAGAATGCGGAAGATATCAAGAGCGGTGCAGGTCAGTATTTTACCCCTCGTCCGCTGATTCATGCAATGGTGAAATGTATCCGACCGGAGCCTATGAAAACCATCGCAGACCCCTGTTGTGGTTCCGGAGGATTTTTTCTCGCTTCGCAGTCGTTCGTTGCCGATCCGGAGAACTATTCCCTTGACCGGGAGCAGAAAGAGTTTCTGAAAAACGAAACCTTCTACGGCAACGAAATCGTATCTTCCACATATAAAACGGCTTTGATGAATCTGTATCTCCAC
>URNJ01000035.1 GCA_900549215.1 uncultured Collinsella sp. | reverse complement strand
ACATGAAGTAACCCTCGCCGCGCGCGGTATCCACGGCAGCGATATCTTCCTTGGTGCGCGCGATCTCCTCCATGGTGGCACGGGCGGCGTCGGCGTCATCCCAAAAGCCGGGGGCCACGCTTTTAGCCTCGAGCTCGGTCACGCGGGTACGCTTCTCGTCCAAGTGGAGATACGACTCGACCTCGCCGAGCCGGTCCGCAAACGCGTCCAGCTCGGCGGGCGTTACCTCTAAAGCCTCAGCCATTAACGATTCCTGCCGTAGCAGTACTTAAACTTCTTGCCGCTACCGCAGGGGCACGGGTCGTTGCGGCCCACGTTGACGTACGGATCGTCGCTCTCGGACTTGCGATAGGTGGTCACCTTGCCACCGTTGTTGACGGCAGCCGGACCACCCTGGACAGCCGTGCGGGCCTGCACCTGCGCCTGCTTGCGCAGCACCGAGTCGCCGTTGTCACCATCGACCTCGGCAGGACCGGAGAAGCGCGCGCCCTCGAGTGCGGGGTCCTCCTTGTGCTCCACGGCACGCGGGGCAGCCTTGATCTCGATACGCAGAACCGTGCGCAGATAATCCTCGTACATGGTATCGACGAGTATCTGGAACGCGCCGTAGGCCTCGGTCTTGTACTCAACCAGCGGGTCGCGCTGGCCAAAGCCGCGCAGGCCGATGCCGGTCTTGAGGTAGTCCATCTCCTGCAGGTAGTTCATCCAGCGGGTATCGATGACACGCAGCATGACCTGGGTGTTGAGCTCGCGCATCAGGTCCTCGCCCAAGCGCTCGGCCTTCATGTTGTAGCACTTCTCTACGTAAGCCAGGACATCGGCGGCCAGGGCCTCATAATCCTCGTCGGGGAACTTCGGCGTATCGATGTGGCCGGTGAGCTCCACAACCCACTTGCGCAGGCCCTCCAGGTCGCGCTCGCCATCGTGGCTGTCCTTGGTGCAGAACTCCTGCACGCAGCGGTACACGGTGTCGTGCATGACCTCGGTGATGTGGTCGGTCAGATCCTTGCCGTCCAGAATCTTGTTGCGCTCGGCGTAGATGACCTGGCGCTGCTTGTTCATAACGTCATCGTACTCAAGGACGCTCTTACGCATGGAGAAGTTGATGCTCTCGACCTTGTGCTGGGCGCTCTCGACGGCCTTGGAGATGATCTTGTGCTGGATGGGCATGTCGTCGCCCATGTCGGCCGTGACCATCATCTTGGAGACGCGGTCCATCTTGTCGCCACCGAACAGGCGCATGAGGTCGTCCTCGAGCGACAGGTAGAACTGGGTCTCGCCCGGATCGCCCTGACGGCCGGAGCGGCCGCGCAGCTGGTTGTCGATACGGCGGGACTCGTGGCGCTCGGTGCCGATAACGGTCAGGCCACCGGCGGCAAGCACGCGCTCGCGCTCGGCCTTGCAAGTCTCCTTGGCCTCGGCGTTAAACTGCTCGAGCTGCTCGGGCGTCACGTCCTCCATGGTCAGGCCCTCGTACTCAAGGCGCTCGCGCACCAGCTCGTCGGGGTTGCCACCCAGCAGGATGTCGGTACCACGACCGGCCATGTTAGTAGCGATGGTCACGGCGCCGTAGCGTCCGGCCTGGGCAACGATATGAGCCTCGCGCTCGTGGTGCTTAGCGTTGAGGACCTCGTGTGCGATGCCGCGCTTGGTAAGGGCGGCCGACAGCTTCTCGGAGCTTTCGATGGAGACGGTGCCCACCAGGACCGGCTGGCCCTTGGCGTGACGTCGCTCGACGTCGTCGGCAACGGCGTTGTACTTGGCCTGGATGGTGCGGTACACCAGGTCCTCGTGGTCAACACGCTGCACGGGCTTGTTGGAGGGGATGACCTCGACGGGCAGCTTGTAAATCTCGCGGAACTCGGCATCCTCGGTGAGTGCCGTACCGGTCATGCCGGAGAGCTTGTCATACAGACGGAAGTAGTTCTGAAGGGTGATGGTGGCCAGCGTCTGGTTCTCCTCGCGCACGAGCACGCCCTCTTTGGCCTCGATGGCCTGGTGCAGGCCCTCGGAATAGCGGCGACCCTCCATGATACGACCGGTGAACTCGTCGACGATCTTGACCTCGCCGTTGGTGACCACGTACTGCTTGTCGCGGTGGAACATGTACTGGGCCTTCAGCGCCTGCTGCAGGTGGTTGACCAGCTGGCCGGAAAGATCGGCATAGATGTCATCGATACCCAGGCGGCGCTCAATCTTCTTAAGACCGCGCTCGGTGGCGGCGATGGTGTGCTTGGCCTCGTCCATGACATAGTCGCCCGTGGGCTCCACGTCCTCGGTGGCGGTGAGCATGTCGTGCGACACGTCCTCGCCGCGCTCAAGGCCACGCACGGCACGCGCGAAGTCCTTGTAGGTACTGGCGGACTTGGTGCCAGCGCCCGAGATGATCAGCGGGGTGCGGGCCTCATCGATCAGGATGGAGTCGACCTCGTCGACGATGGCGTAGTTGTGACCGCGCTGCACGCGCTGCTCGGGACGGGTAACCATGTTGTCGCGCAGGTAATCAAAGCCGAACTCGGAGTTGGTGCCGTAGGTGACGTCGGCCTGGTAGGCCGGGCGCTTGAGCTCGAGCGGCATGTTGTTCTGGAGCAGACCGACGGTCATGCCCAGGTACTTATAGATGCGGCCCATCCACTCGGAGTCGCGCTTGGCAAGGTAATCGTTGACAGTAACGACGTGCACGCCCTTGCCGGCAATAGCGTTGAGATAGCCGGCCAACGTGGAGACGAGGGTCTTACCTTCGCCAGTCTTCATCTCGGCGATGTGGCCCTCGTGCAGTGCCATGGCGCCAATGAGCTGCACGTCAAAGTGGCGCATACCCATGGTGCGCTTGGAAGCCTCACGCACGGTGGCAAAGGCCTCGGGGAGCATGTCGTCGAGCGACTCGCCGTTGGCGTAACGCTCGCGGAACTTATCGGTCTGGCCGCGGAGCTCCTCCTCGGTCATCTTCTCAAACTGGGGCTCAAGACCGTTGATCTGGTCGACGATCTTGTAGTAGCGCTTAAGGTCCTTATCGGATCCAAAGGACAGCAGCTTTGACATGAATCCCATGTAGTTTTCCTTTTTGGCCATCGCCCACGCCGTGCAGCTGCGGGCGAGTTAAACACAGATGATTGTACTTTAGCCAAACAAGGCGCGGCCTATACGGTCGACCTCGACCGCCACGTAATAACTACGACCAACCTGCCACAATGGGACAGGTTAATTTTGGCAGGTTTTATCTGGGCAAACGCTGCCTCTCTGCCATTTGGTGCAATGGGGGCAGGTTGGTTTGCACCAATAAAAAGAAAAGGGCCGCGCACCCAAATGGATGCACGGCCCTCATGCCATGAATGCGAGTGATTCCGCGGCGAGCTATTTACTCAGCAGCCTCGGTGGTCTCGGCCTCGGCAGCGGCCTCCTCGACGGGAGCCTCTGCGGGAGCCTCGGCGGCCTGCTTGGCAGCCTCCTCGGCAAACTTAGCGGCACGCTTAGCCTTCTCGGCGGCCTTAGCCTCAGCGGCGGCCTTGCGAGCGGCCTCGGCCTCAGCAGCCTTGGCGGCCTTGGCAGCCTTGGCCTCCTCAGCCTTCTTGAGCTGGGCGGCAGCGGCGCCACCGAACTTGTCGGCGAAGCGCTGGACGCGTCCACCGGTGTCGACGAACTTCTGCTGGCCGGTGTAGAACGGGTGGCACTCGTTGCAAAGCTCAACCTTCATCTCGGACACGGTAGCGTGCGTCTTGAAGGTGTTGCCGCAGGAGCACGTCACCGTGCACTCGACATACTGGGGATGGATACCCTGCTTCATGGTAGGACTCCTTATTGGTCAGGCGCTGGTTACCGATCAGCGCATAAGGCGTCTTGGTTTCCGACCAAGACAACAAACTCGGCTATGGTACCACGGCGCCGCGTGTCCCACAAAAGGTTCACGGTCTTTTCGGAACGACACGAATCTGACCCATCGAAACACATCTCCACCGTTCCTTCAACTGGGAAAATGCCGTCCCCGGGGCCTGAGAAGGGCCCCGGGGACGTTCGACTGACTGCGGGAACGGCCTTTCCGCTCAATGTGTTCGGCTGAGATCGGAAATCAACCAAACTGAACTAGGTTCAGCTGGCATGGTTAAAAACGAGGGGCGACGCTTTTGCGTCACCCCTCGTCCCGGCCGGTTGCTTTAGTTGTACACACGGTAGTTACACTTGAACTGGGTTATGTGTCCATAGTTGGAGCGGTACCAACCCGACGTATAGCTGATTGCCTCTGCGCCTAGATAGTCGTAGCCCTTGTTGTAGCGAAGCTGACGGTAGGTCGTGTCGTACTCTGCTACGTAAAACGTGTCTCCAGAGAAGGCTTTGTACCGGTCCTTAACCGTCGAAGCCATGTACGCGGGTTCGACATCGCCTTTCTCCCCGTTGAGCGCATAGACGGGTGCCGCGATTCCGCATAAAGCCGTTGCCACGAGGATGGCGTAGACAGCCATGCGCGACGCATTGGACTTCAGCTATTCAAATAGTTTCATGTCATTCACCTCCCTCGTATGTATCGAGGTATTCCTGCTTGAGCGTCTGCGAGGACGACTTGATCTTTTCCACGAGCGTGCCGGCCTCGATGAAGTAGAACGAGTCGGTGAGGTCTGCCAGGTCGTCGAGCAGATGGCTTGAAATGAGCACGCTGCGTCCCCGCGCCACTTCGCTGCGCATCGCGTCGCAGGAGGTTTTCCGCTTTCCCGGATCGAGGCCGTTCAGCGGTTCATCGAGGATGAGGTACGGGCAATCGGTCGCTATCGCCATGGCAAGCTTTACCTGCTGCTTCATTCCTGTCGAGAGTTTACGGGTCGGCTTGTCGAGATATGGGGAGATTCCGAGGGAGTCGCAGAGCGAGTCGATGTCGGCGGCCGATTTCCACGCCTCCCTAACGAAGGCAAGGTGCTCGATGGCCGATAGCGTGGGATAGAGATCCGCGCTGCCCGAAGAGCTCAGGTAGACGAGTTCTGCAAATTCGGCTGATTGACGTTGGCTGATTCCGTCTGCCGCCAGGCTTCCCGAGCGGATGCGGGTGGGAAATTGGCCCGACAGCGCTTCAAGAAGGGTGGTTTTCCCCGAGCCGTTGGGAGCAACGAGGCCCGCCGCCGTTCCCGGGCTCAGGAAAAGCGACCCGATTGAAAGTATCGTCGTGCTTCCGTATCCCACGCTCGCGTCCAGAAGCTCGAGCCCATGGTGCTTTTTCGCGGGTCCAGGCTGTTTGGGGGAACGTGTCGCAACGGCGCCGACCGCAAAAAGGACCGCGACGTATGCCAGGGCCACGGCAAGCATCGATGCACCGCCTGAACCGGAGCCAATGAATTCTGTCGGGAAGCATCCTACGTAACCCGTTGCCTCGATAGGCGAGAATACGGCCAGCGGCAGGAGATTGAGCGCGGCGTTATGCTCCAGTGCCGAATCGGACAGTAACGGGAATGCCGGGGCCGCGACAAGCAGCGCGGAGGTAAGGGGGCCCGCGAGGACGCGCCTCGTTGCGGTCGATAGGACGGCGGAGCAAACGGATATCAAGGTTCCGCCCGCAAGCAGCGCGAGAAGCAGGGTCGTGAAGACGTTTCCCGCGGTCGTGGTGGTAAGCGCGCCGTCATGGAAGAAGGCGATCGGGTACCCGATCTGCCCGAAGCCGTTTAGGACCAAGGCGTAAATGCCCCCGGGTGCGAGGCCGGCGAGGAGCATCGCGGTCCCCGCGACGATTATCGAAAACACGATCTGGATAAGGCGCCGGAATTTGGGCACGGGCGCCTTTGCCGCCAGGGTCCCGGGCCTTGTGGCGCCGAGCACGAGTATCGACGAGAGAAGGAAGGGGATGAAGGGAAGGAAAGACGGCGCCGTGGCAACGGCGTAAGGCAGGAAGGAAAGGAATGGCAGGTCGCTTGCGGAGGCCGGGATATCCGTGATGCCGGAGCTGCTCAGGGCACGGCAATATGCGAGCGCCGCGTCATTGGTCTCTCGGTCTCCCACGATGGACCCGGATTGGAAGCCTTCGCCCATGAGCGCGTAGTAGCTCTCGGCAGAATCGAGAAAGGCGGCGTCGGTTTGAGCGGCGAGGGCGGCGTTCGCGTATCTTGCAAGCTCCGCGTCATCTTGCTGCTCTGGAGATAGGTCTGTGCCGCTGGCCTGGGGCGCGCGCGTATTGAATGCGTCGACAAAGCCCTGCATGCCCTGTTTCATAAAGAAGGGCCCGTAGATGGGTGAATTGAACGCAATGGGGACGGAAAAGGCTGCAGCGAGAACGAGCGTACAAATCCATACGGCCCTGTCTCTTAGGATTAGTTTGAGAAGAAGTCGACAGTACATTTGGAAGCACCTACGTTCCTCAAAGAATTGTTAGATTAAAAGTAACAGACCGAATGAAGATGCGTGCGATGGGGGCGAGGCGAATGGCTGAGCGGTATCGATATGCGGGTTCGACGGTATCACATTGGCCACATAGATTTTTAACTTGCATTTCTACCCGCCCTTTTCGTAGAGTCGCCGATACGTGCTTAGCGCACCCTCGGCGCGTCCGGCAGGCTTTGCGAAATGGGATCCAGGAGACTTCGGCGCAGCATCATCTTGCGGAATGCTTCTAATGAGCCTCCCATCCTTCAAAAACAGAATCTCATCGCACAGCCTATCGACCGAATCCAAGATGTGGGATGACATGATGATGCACGTACCAGAATCGGCCAGCTTCCTGAGAATCTCGGAATGCAAGTCCACCCTGCTGGGGTCGAGCGCGTTCATGGGCTCATCTAATAGAAGGCCCCGCGCGCCCGTCGCATACGCAATCGCCAGGGTAAGCTGCTGCTTCATGCCCTGGCTCAGAGTGCGGATCCTCATCTTCGCGAACTCGCCTATCTGCGTTTGTTCCACTATCTCTTCGATATCGCGAGCATGCGGCCACATATCGCAAACCATCTTGAGGTGATCTTCCGCACGCAATCCGGGATACAGCAGCGTCCCCTCACCAGGTGCATAGAAGATCATAGAACGGACCTCTCTCGCACCCGTACCCTGCACCTCATCCAGAACGATGCTCCCGTCCACGCGAGGACCCGGCAAACCTGCCATCGCACGCAGCAACGTCGTCTTTCCATGCCCGTTCGGAGCGACGAGACCGTAGACCGTACCCGGGGCAAACTCAGCGTTCACCGAATCTACGAGCACCTTCTTTCCATAAGAGATCGTCAGCGTTTGAAGGTCAATCATCGAGATCATCCCCTTTCGATCTTTGGAACACTCAGGCGCACCATCAACGGAGATACGGCGCCCAAGACCACCAGCAGAGCGCCCGATGCGCCGACGACCTCTCCAAAAGGCATCGCGTTCGTCCCTCGCCCAAGGAACCCAATCGTCCCCACCTGGGAAGCGGGATCAAACGAGGCGAATGGAGCCAGCAGCGCGACGCCCATGCCCACGCTTTCAACATGAGCGCTCAACGAACCCAACACCAAGAGAACCGCGCAAACCATTCCGGTGACAACGGGGTTGCGGCTAATCGCTGCCGTCAACGCAGCGACGACGGAAATCACGCCGTATGCCATGACCAGCAACGGAATACTGCACAACACCGCCTCCCCCACCATGGACGTTGTCGAAGCTCCCGCCCGAATGAGAGCGACGGGATACTCCGATCCACCCGCACCGTTCTTAATCACGGACACAACGACAGCGGGAACCATCGACACCAAAAGCAGCACCAAGCCAAGCAGGAGAGCCAGCGCAACAGCCGTCAGAAAACGCACATGCGCTGTTGCGGGGATCTGGAGAACCAGAAGGGAACGACACTGCAGGTGGGTGCACGCGAGCGATGTGACAACCGCGGGCAACAGCAAAAATAAGGAGGGAAGCGCTGCCTGGAGATACGAAAGGAGGATTAATGGGGGCATCTTCGTACTTAACTCGTAAACCTTGGGGTCCGGCAAGCTCGCGATCGACTCAAGCAGAAGGGCGCGCGCCTCCGCACGAGAAGGAGTCTCCGGCTCGATTCCGATCGATTGCAGGAGAGTCGCATCTGCCGCGCCCAGCTCACCTCGAGCGCGCTCGTACGTCGCAAGGCTTCGAAACCCCTCCGCAGGCATAGGCGCGTACACGAAACCCGAAAGAGCATCCCGCATGTCTTCCAGGGCCGCTTTGCCCTCGACGTCCATATTCGCAGCGTTCTGCTCTAGATACCGATCTATTGAACGGAGCTCCCCATCCCTATACCGAACAGCGGAAACGTTATCAGCGTCAGGAAACATCTCGACCAGAGCCGGGGCCAGCATCGTCGTCGACATTGCAATCGCGCATACGGCGAGGGTAGGAGAACGCAGGAGCAGTTTCCCCATCGTTCTTACGTATGCAACGGCGGAGGCACAAGCGCTCGAACGAGTTGCCGTTCTCGATGCAGTGAAGGAACCTCTCTCAAGACAAATCGGAGATATCGGGCACGCGCAGCCGCTCTTTCCAGCAACGCAAAGCAGGCTAATTGCCAGCACCTCGATCCCGATTGCGCATACGAGGGCAATCGCGCCACGCTCGAAGCAAAGTCCAGGCAGATTCACTATCTGCGTTGTCGGGTACGGGCTATAGGCGCCGACGGTCAACTCAGTGTTCGCATACGTAAGGGGATTCAACAGGGCGAACTCACGTAAAGCGATGGATCTTCCGTAATACCCGGGAACCATCGTCACCCCCATCAGGGCACATACGAACACGATTCCAAGCGCAGGGTTATTGGCAATCTTCACGGCAAGGTGAACGACAAGCGAGATGAACGCTGCCACCAAGAATTGCAAGATGGCCGTCTGCGCGAACACCAGCCAAGCCGGTTTGATAACCGGAGTCGCATATTGAATGTAGCCTATCGGATAGAACGGCGAGCCCGGGCCATTCTTCACAAGCGCGGCGATTATCCCTGGAAGATTGATGGCGAGGACGGCAAGCATTGCAAAAACACTCGCCCATACGCTCGATGCAACAAGTCTACCCAGCTCGCCCATCGGTGCCTGGATGATGAGCTTTTCACGTTTGTTAAGACGCGCGGCAAGGAACGAGACGGCAACGGCCGTTGCGACCCATAGCAAGTACTCCTTCGATCCGTCATAATAGGTGTACTCTCCATCCGATATCTGCAGAAACGGAAGTAGGGGAGAGAGCGGTGCCAAGATAAGACGTCCCGCGGCAAGAGGGTACAGAAGCGCGGGCATGCTTGATGAAGAGGTATAGACACCGTCCTCCCCCGCATTCACAAGCGCATCCGCATAGGATGCTGACAATTCCTGCTCAACACGGGTTATTCCCGACTCGAGGTATTCAACCCGTCCGTCGATGCCAGCCGCGCTCCTGAAGACGGGCAAAGCACAAAGAACCATCAACGCAACAACGGCAACACAGAGTGACCTGGAGGAGAGGAGCGACCTAAAGATTGCCTTCGAGATTTTGAGCATATTCATCGCCAACCTTAACCTCATCCAGTCGGAACAGAGGGGCCGAACAAAATGCTCGGCCCCGCCTCGCATCTAGTGATTGCAGCATGCTGTGATTACTTGCCGGCAAAGTCAATTTAACATAAACTGTTAAAAAGTAACCTGAGTTTTTTAAATTCTTCGGAGGTTATTATGAGTTCCGACAATCGCACTCCCCGGCTTCATTCCTTCCGCATCGCATGTGCGATAGCCTCTGCGACCCTTTGCGCCACCGCCATCGCACAAGTGGCGTTCTCCTTAAAGCCAGCAATCGAAGTGCTCGACAACCCTGTAATTGCAGACTCCCCCGCGTATCCAGCCCTTGCGATCTCGACATTGGTCCCTGCCGTCATCGGTATCGCTACGACCATCCTCAGCGCCGTTCTCGTGTGGACGATCAAGAGCGGAGACCCCTTCAAGAAAGGGTCTGCGACATGCTTGAAGGTGCTCGGCATTCTCTTCGTTGTTCAAGCTGCCACCAGCCTCTACGCCGGCTCACTCAAAACCTCCGTTTCGATGTTTGGCGGCGAGGGGGCCGTCGGCGCCCAAGAGATCGCTTCATCATTCGATTGGACCTCTCTGGTTCTCGGCATCGTCCTGTTCATGCTTTCCCAGCTCTTCTTGTACGCCCGAGAGCTGTACCTCGACTCCGACGAGATTGCGTAAGGAAACGCCATGCCCGTAATTGTTCGCCTCGACAAGATCATGGCCGAGCGAAAGATTTCCTCGAACGAACTTGCCGAAAGGATTGGAACCACGCCCGTGAACCTGTCCCGTATTAAAAAAGGGCATATTCGCGGCATTCGCTTCAACACACTCGAGCAGCTATGCCTCGCCCTTCGTTGCCAACCCGGAGACCTTCTCGAAGTCATGAGCGAAGAGGATGCCCGAAAGGAGTTCGGACTCGATTGGTCCGCCGAGGATTAGAGGGCGGTCGTACTCGCCCTGCACACGGGGATGCGAATCGGCGAAGCCTGCGGCCTTCGGTGGTGCGATGTGGATTTCGAGACGGGCCTGATCTCGATCAGACACTCGGTGGCGTACGCGAAGGGAATGGGTTCGTTCATCAAGGACACCAAGACCCATGACGCCAGGGGTATCCCCATCGACCCGGTCGGCCTACTCCCCTTCCTGAAGGAGACCCACGAGATCGACTGCGGAAAGCTGCGCTTGCGCGGCCTTACCGGGGCGGTCGAGATCGGGGACTGCTACATCCTGTCGGAGCCGGGCGCGACCTTCGCGACGACAAGCTATATCCGCAGGGCGTTCAAGACGTTCTCGGAGACCAACGGCCTCATGGGCACCAACGACGAGCTGATCACGTTCCACGGCCTTCGCCACACGTTCGCAACGCAGTGGATCCGCCAAGGCGGCGATATCAAGGCGCTCCAATCGATCCTCGGCCACAAGGACGCCATGGCGACGCTCAACGTCTACGCCGACATCGAGCCCATCTCCAAAATCCATAACATGCTGCGCGCCACGCCGTGCCTTTGGCGCGGGCACCTCGGGCCGAGGGTCGATCCGGGTCCCATGTTCCAACAGAGGATCCAGGAGTCCATCGAGACGCTCCAGGCGTTCGGCTACGGCATCACCGAGCCGGACGACCGAAATATCGCCATACGCGACGTGAAGACGAACAGTTGGCTCTAGCTCACCGAGTACGCGGCAGTGCTGGGCCCATCCCAACTGAGGTCACGGTGGTCCGATAGGGGCGCCGCCCGCGGCATGCGCCGCGGAGCGGTATCCCCTACCGAAGGGCGAGGATGCCCTCCGCTTCCAGTTCGGAATCAGCCGTCGGAGGCGTTCGGCTGACTGCGGGAACGGCCTGTCCGCTCAATGTGTTCGGCTGAGATCGGAAATCAACCCAACACGAGCCGGACACGCGCCAGACGGCTCTTCCCCGTGCGGCCTTCCCCCTTACGCTCATGTTGCAGGCATGTAACGCCGCAGCGAGCGCGCCTTTTTTGCGCAGGACAGGTACAATGATGAACACTGTACCGTAGCGGAGCGCCCCCGCGCGCCGCAACCACGCGAAAGGGTTTCCCATGGCCGAGATCTCGTCCTCCCGCATCGTCATCACCGTCCTTGGCAAGAACCGCCCCGGTATCGTCGCCGGCGTCACCCGTGTTCTGGGCGAGGCCAACGTCGACATCCGCGACATCACGCAGTCCATTATCGAGGACATCTTCACCATGACCATGTTGGCCGACACCGCCGAGTCCAAGCTCGACTTCGCCGAGCTGCAGAAGGCCCTGGCCGAGGCAGGCGAGCTTTCGGGCGTCAACGTGTCCATTCAGCGCGAGGACGTCTTTAACTTTATGTACCGCCTGTAGCGAACAAGCCGCTCGGGGCAGCCTGACGTCATATCGTCCAAGCGCGCCGCCCCAAAGTGGACCGGAGAGGAGTGCGCATGGCCTACGACGCCAAGAAAATCTACTACCGCTTCGACGATCACCTGAGCCGCCTGGTTCTGGATTACGAGGCGAGCCGTCAGATTTCGCCCGAAAGCGAAAACCTCTACCACGGCCTGCCGACCGACCCTTATGACGAGGACCTGTTTGTCGAGCACAATGTCAAACGCGGCCTGCGCAATGCCGACGGCTCGGGCGTGGTCGCGGGCCTCACTCGTATCTCGGATGTGCACGGCTACAACAAGGTCGACGGCAAGGTCGTACCCGACCAGGGCAAGCTCACGCTTCGCGGCTACAGCATCGAGGATCTGGTCAACAACGCCCAGGCCGAAAACCGCTACGGCTACGAAGAAGTCGCCTATCTGCTCATCACGGGCTCCCTGCCCACCAAGGAAGAGCTTGACGGTTTTTGCGGACGCCTGGGTGCTTTTAGGCACCTGAGCGACGAATACGTCCGCGAGTTCCCCATGACCACGGTGTCGTCGAGCATCATGAATGTGCTTCAGCGCGCCGTGCTGCTGCTCTACGCCTTCGACGCCGAGCCCGACGCCATTACACCCGAGCACGAAATCGACGTCGCCATCTCCATGCTGGCGCGTCTGCCCCGCATCGCCGCCTTTGCGCACATGGCATCGGTCGCCAAGCGCCACGGCTCGGAGATGCACGTGCCGCACCCCACGCCCGGCCTCTCAACCGCCGAAACCATCCTGCAGGTCCTACGCGGCGGCATGGCGTTCACTCACGATGAGGCGATGCTGCTCGACGTTATGCTCATGCTGCATGCCGAGCACGGCGGCGGCAACAACTCCACGTTTGCCTGCCGCGTGCTGTCCTCCTCGGCCACCGACCCGTATTCCGCCTACGCCGCGGCTATCGGCTCGCTCAAGGGCCCGCGCCACGGCGGCGCCAACGCCAAGGTCGTGTCCATGCACGAGGACATCCGTGCGCATGTCTCCAATTGGGAAGACGAGGACGAGGTCGCAGCCTACCTGGGCAAGATTCTCGACAAGCAGGCCTTCGACGGCACGGGCCTCATCTACGGTATGGGCCACGCCGTCTACACGCTGAGCGACCCGCGCGCCGAGGTGTGCCGCCGTTACGCGCGCACACTTGCCGCCAAGAAGGACCTGGGCGATGAGTTCGCGCTCATCGAGCGCATCGAGCGCCTGGCACCGCAGGTGATGCGCGACCACGGCATGACTAAGCCCATCTGCGCCAACATCGACCTGTACACAGGCTTTATCTACAAGATGCTCGGCGTACCCGAGACGCTTTTTACGCCGCTATTCGCCGTCGCCCGCATGGCCGGCTGGTCGGCACACCGCATGGAAGAGCTCTTCTGCGCGCACCGCATTATTCGCCCGGCTTATCGCCCGGTTATCGAGCCGCTTGCGTACAAGCCGCTCGCCGACCGCTAGGACGCGGACCGTTATAGAACTCGAGCGTGGCCAGGGAATCACCGCCCTCGGCCACGCTTTTTATGCCAGCAGAAAGGGCTGCATCAAATGATTGTGTTTTCCGATATGGATGGAACGCTGTTGACGAGCGATAAGCAGATGAGCGATGCCACCTGGGCGATGCTCGACGAGCTCGCTCGACGCGGGATTGAATTTGTGCCCTGCACGGGACGTCCGCTGTCGGGCATCTTTGAGCCCATCCTCGCCCATCCCGCCGTGCACTATGCCGTCTGCGCCAATGGCGCCAGCGTCTGGCAGCTCGACGACGACGTGCCCACCGACGCCTCGCGCGCCACGTGCATCTTGAGCCGTCCGCTCGATTGCGGCATTGCCCATCGCATCCATCGCATCGCCGCCGGCCACGATGTGACCTTCGATATCTTCGCGGATGGACAATGCTTCCTCCCCCGCTCGCTCTACACGCGCCTGGACGAATTCTGCGGCGGCGACCCCCACATCGCGGCTTCGCTCAAGCGCACACGAACACCGATCGACATGGATATCGACAGCAAGATCGACGAGGTCGAGACGCTCGAGCGCATCGCCATGTACTGGCACGACCCGGCTGATCGCGACGCCATCGCGGCGGAGCTCGACACGCTCGGAGACATTGAGGTCACGCGTTCGTACGCCATGAATATCGAGGTCATGGGCGAGGGCGCCACCAAGGGAACGGCCCTCACGTGGCTCTGCGAGCACCTGGGCGAGCGTCTCGCCGACGCTTGGGCGTTCGGCGACAACATCAACGACATCCCCATG
>URNJ01000034.1 GCA_900549215.1 uncultured Collinsella sp. | reverse complement strand
GGGCGTTCCGGCGCGCCTGCCAAACCTCAACGCAATACCGTCGCGCACTCTAAGCCTGTCGGGCATGCTCGACAGACCAGTCGTCCGGTCGTCGGCTCGCAGCTTGGTAATCGTCCGGCCGCAAAAAAGTCCTCGCGTCCCTCGGTGACGTCAAAGCCTGTTATGGGCGCCAAGCCTGCCCGCCCCATGACAACTCCTAAGCCCTCGACGGGAACTAAAGCGGCGCGTCCAGGTCGCACACTGGGCGCATCGAAACCGCGCTCGCTGACATCGGTGCCGGCTACCGCCAAGAAGCCTTCGAGTAAAAAAGGCGTAAACCCGTTGTCTTCACTTGGGGCGATGGCAAATAAAACATCAGACGCCGCTTCTGTCGTTGCAGGCAAAGGCAAAATCGTGGGCGGCGTTCTGGCCGCCTTGGCCGTGCTCGTCGTCGTTGCCATCGTGGTGATCAACTCTGGATTGTTTGCCGCCACTGATATTCAGATTCAGGGCAGCGAGCATGTGACGAAGCACGATGCTATCCAGCTGATCGATTTGCCCGAGGGAACGTCGCTTTTTAACGTCAATCCCGACCAGATTACCGAGGATCTCAAGCAGAACCCGTGGGTCTCGGGCGTGGATGTCCAGCGTCAGTTCCCGCATACGCTCATCATTACGCCGATGGAGCGCAAGGTCATCGCAATTGCCTATATCAGCTCCGATGACCTTGCCTGGGCCATCGGGGATGATGACACTTGGATCGCCCCGCTGTCGACGTCGGTCGAAGTGGACGACCAGGGCAACGTCATCACGACAGGGCAGGGCTCAAATACCCTGACCGGAATCGATGCTGCACTGGCGCTCGCTAAGCATTATGGCGCGGTGCTGTTGACTGATGTCTCGGCGGATGTCGCTCCGGTTTCCGGCCAAGCGGTGAACTCCAAAGCCGTTAAGGCCGGCCTGGATTATGTGCGTGGTTTTTCGAGCGAGTTCTTGGGACAAGTCAAGGATATTTCCACGCCTTCGGTCGAAGCCATCTCGGCAAACCTCAATAACGGCATTGAGGTGTCGCTGGGCGATTCGGACGATATCGTAAAGAAGGAACGCGTAGTCACCAAGTTGCTTTCGCAGGTAGAGGGCGTAACGTATATCAATGTGCGCTCTCCGGGCAACTACACATTTAGGAATGCTCCGACCTCGTAGCGCCGATTGATGCTTTGTTGAGGGGCCATACCACGCCGTTTATCTGGTTTGTTTGGTTTTCACGGTCAATTATTTGACTGATACGTTCATAATGTGCAAACATAATACGGTTTACCTTTGCATTTACTTTCAACCTGAAGGTTAATGTGCGCAGGGGTCGACCCATGCTATGGCTATAACCTTTGTTCGGAGGACCGACATGCACGAGACAGAGATCAACAACTACCTTGCCGTCATTAAGGTGGTCGGCGTCGGCGGCGGCGGTACCAACGCGGTCAATCGAATGATCGAAGAGGGCATCCGCGGCGTCGAGTTTGTTGCCATCAACACCGATGCTCAGGCACTCGCGATCTCTGATGCCGATATCAAGGTGCACATCGGCACCGACCTTACCCGCGGCCTGGGCGCCGGCGCCAACCCCGAGGTTGGCCGCAAGGCTGCCGATGAGTCCCGCGACGACATTGCCGAGGCGCTCGCTGGCGCCGACATGGTGTTCATCACCTGCGGTGAGGGCGGTGGCACCGGTACCGGCGCTGCTCCCATCGTTGCCGATATCGCGATGAACGAGGTCGGCGCACTGACTGTCGCCGTCGTGACCAAGCCCTTCACCTTCGAGGGCCGCAAGCGCAAGAAGAGCGCCGAGGAGGGTATCAAGACCCTTTCTGATTGTGTCGACACCATGATCGTCATCCCTAACGATAAGCTGCTCGACATCGCCGAGAAGAAGACCACCATGCTCGAGGCCTTCGCGATTGCCGATGGCGTCCTTTCCCAGGGCACCCAGGGCATCACCGACCTCATCACCGTCCCCGGTATCATCAACCTGGACTTCGCCGATGTTAAGACCATCATGAAGCAGGCCGGTACCGCCATGATGGGTATCGGTACCTCTTCTGGGGATACCCGTGCCGTCGACGCTGCCCAGCAGGCCATCTCCAGCCCGCTGCTCGAGAGCTCCATCGATGGTGCCACGCGCGTGCTGCTCTCCATCGCCGGTTCCAAGGACCTGGGTATCCAGGAGATCAGCGACGCCGCCGACGTTGTCGCCAACGCCGTCGACCCCGAGGCCAACATCATCTTCGGTACCGTTGTCGACGAGTCCCTGGGCGATCAGGTGCGTATCACCGTCATCGCTACGGGCTTCTCCGACTCCAACGTCAACCGTCAGGACGAGCTCTTTGCTGCTCAGCAGTCTCAGAGCAAGGCCGCTGCCTCCGCTGAGCCGCAGCGCACCGCTCCGGCCACCAGCCCGGCTCAGGCCGCTCCGACCCGCAACGTCGGTGGCACTGGGCTTCCTAACTTCGGCAACGATCAGTTCGAGCTTCCCGACTTCCTGAAGCGCGGTAGCTTCTAAGTCGTTCTTTGCATTGTTGTGCACAGGGGCGTGTCCGTATGGACACGCCCTTTTTATTTCGACTTTGTAAACTAGAACCTCCAATCTCTTTACGTTCCCTTTACGATTGCCTCCAGCGCAGCAGGTATCCTTTTAGAGAAGTATGACAGCCGTATAAACGCGGGCTGTAGCGGCGATGCCGCGGTACTTGTGTTATTAGGAGGCTTTAGTATGGCAGCACGTGCGGACAACGTTTCGCGTGTCGACCATGATGGAGTTACGTTGGTGGAGGGCGCGACATCCGATGTTCGCTTTGCCTTCACCGAGCGCGCCGGTGGCGTTTCCGAAGATGCGTACTCCTCACTCAACTTGGGCTCGCATGTTGGCGATGATCCCTTTGCTGTTCAAGAAAATCGTCGCCGCGCACTCGAGGCTATGGGTGCCGCCGAGTGCGAGCACAACCTGCTCGTTCCCAATCAGGTCCATGGTGACCATATCGTTGCGGTGACCTCGAACGGCGCCGATGACCTTGAGGACGTCCGCGAGCAGATTGCCGACGGCTGCGATGCCATCGTCTGTACGGCGCATAACGTGCCCGTGCTGCTCTGCTTTGCCGACTGCGTTCCCGTGGTGCTGGTGGCCCCTGGCGGATTTGCCGTGGTACACTCCGGTTGGAAGGGCACGATTGCACGTATTTCTGCCAAGGCGTGCCAGGTGCTTTGCGATGCTGCCGGCTGCGATGCGCGCGACGTTTCCGCCTATATCGGCCCCCATATCTTGGGTGACGAATATGAGGTATCCCAGGAACTCATGGATCGCTTTGCCGCCGAGTTCTCGTGCATCGATGCGAGCACCTCTTGCATGCTCGATCTTTCTGCTGCCATTTGCGAGGCGCTGGTAGATGTCGGTGTCGACGCGGATGATATCGTGGATACCCAGCTTTCGACTGTGCGTCAGAACGACCGCTTTTATTCCTACCGTAACGAGGACGGCACCTGTGGGCGCCATGCTGCGATCGGCGTGATGCTATGAGAAAGATCACATCGGTCCTGAGCGCCGCTGTGCTTACGCTTACGCTGTGCGCCTGTTCTTCGGGATCTTCTACCTCTTCCATTACCGTGGCCGGCTCCACGACCTGCCTTCCTATCGCCGAGATTGCGGCCGAGGGCTTTAAGGAGGAGACCGGCATCGACGTGCTCGTTTCCGGTCTGGGTTCTTCCGCTGGCATCGAGGCCGTCAGCGCCGGCACGGCCGATATCGCCAGCTCCTCCCGTGGACTCAATGCCGACGAGCAGGATCTGGGCCTGACTCCCATCGTCATTGCCCACGACGGTATCGCGGTCATCGTGAACGACGATAACCCGGTCGATAACCTCTCGACCGAGCAGCTCCGCGATATTTACGCCGGCAAGATCACCAACTGGAAAGAAGTCGGTGGCGAGGACCTGAGGATTCAGGTTATCAACCGAGATGAGGCGTCCGGCACGCGTGAGGCCTTTCGTACCATCGTGATGGACGGCGCCCCGTTCGATCGCCGCTCGGCCGTTCTTTCGGGCACGGGCCAGGTGCGCGATGTGGTATCTCGTTCGCGCGGTGCCATTGGCTACATTTCGCTGGGCTTCGTCGATAGCCTCAACGCCAAGACCTCGGTCAAGGCCGTCTCGGTCAATCATGTTGAGGCGTCCGAGAAGACGGTCGCGAGCGGCGGCTATCCCATCTCACGCGACCTTTACTTCTTTGTGAAGGGTGCGCCTTCGCAGCAGGCGCAGGATTACATCGACTACGTGACGTCCGAAAAGATGGACAAGCAGATTCGCGAGGCGGGCTTTATCCCCGTCACCAACGACGAGAAGGGGAGTGAGTAGCATGGAAGCACAGGAAAACTCCCAGACTGAGCAGAATGCTCAGGCGCCCAAGAAGCGCGAGCTGGCGCTCGTATCGCGCAGTACCTATATCAAGGAGAAGGCGCTGCAGGGGATCTTCTTTGCCTGCGCGTTCTTGGCGGTCGTTACCGTCATCCTGATTTTTGTCTTTACCACGTACTCGGCGCTGCCCGTCTTTACCGACATCGGTCTGGCGGACTTCTTTAGCTTTACGTGGGCGCCCTCTGAGGGCCACTACGGCATCATGTCGCTGCTTGCCGGCTCGGGCCCGGTGACCGCCGGCGCACTCGCCCTTGGAATGGAATTGGGTGTGGGCACGGCCGTGTACCTGGTCGAGATTGCCAGCAAGCGCGTGCGCAAGCTCATCAGTCCTGCCGTCGACCTGTTGGCGGGCATTCCCTCCATCATCTACGGCTTCTTTGGCATGATCATCATCCGCCCGTTTATCGCACAGCTGACCGGCGGCCTTGGTTTTGGTGCGCTGACGGCGTGGTTCGTGCTCGCCATCATGATCGTCCCCACCATCACTACGCTCACCATCGATGCCCTCAATTCCATTCCTATGGGTATTCGCGAGGCATCCTATGCCATGGGTGCCACCAAGTGGCAGACCATCTATAAGGTCGTGCTGCCAGCCGCCAAACTGGGCATCGTGGACGCCATCGTGCTGGGTATGGGCCGTGCCATCGGTGAGACCATGGCCGTGCTCATGGTCGTGGGCAACGCTCCGGTCATTCCCGATAGCATCGCGAGCCCCATCTCGACGCTCACGAGCCAGATCGCGCTCGACATGAGCTATTCTTCGGGCCTTCACCGCTCGGCGCTGTTTGGCATGGGCGTGGTCCTGTTTATCATCTCCGCCGCGCTGGTGGGCATCGTCCGTCTGATTTCCAAGAAGAAGAGGGGGTAGGCTATGTCCGATTCCGTTGACACGACGGTCGATACGACCTCGTCGCGCGAGCGCATCAAGCGTGCCCTTTCCCACGGCAAGAAGGGCCGTATCAACAAGGACCTGTCAAACAAGATCATGCTCGGTGTGTTCCGCGCCGCGGCCTACATCACCACGCTGGTGCTGGTCGCTATCATCGCCTACGTGGTTGTTAACGGCTTGCCGCATATCTCGCTCGACTTTATCTTCGGTTGGCCCCAAGGCGTCAACGCCGAGGGCGGCATTTGGCCTACGATTGTCTCGACCGTCTATGTGACGGCGCTCGCCATGCTCATCTGCACGCCGATCGCCGTGCTAGCAGCCGTCTATCTGGCCGAGTACGCCAAGCAGGGCAAGGTCGTCGAGCTCATCCGTTACGCTGCCGATGCTTTGGCCTCGGTGCCCTCCATCGTTATGGGTCTGTTCGGTTATGCCTTGTTTGTCGAGGCCATGGGCTTAGGCCTTTCGATGGTCTCGGCCGCCTTGGCGCTGGCACTTCTGATGCTGCCCATCGTCATGCGCACCACCGAAGAGGCCATTCGCGCCGTTCCGCGCTATATCCGTTGGGGCGCGTACGGTCTGGGTGCCACCAAGTGGCAGGTCGTCTCCAAGATCGTGCTTCCTTCGGCCTTTGGCCGCATTGCCACCGGCATCGTCCTTGCCATCGGCCGCGCTATCGGCGAGACCGCCGTGGTGCTCTACACCATGGGCCAGGCCATCAATCTACCTATTTCGCCGCTCGATTCCGGTCGTCCCATGACCGTTCACCTGTACCTGCTTGCCAACGACGGTATCAACATGAACGCAGCCTACGGCACTGCGCTCTTGCTGATGGTGATCATTTTGGCCTTCAACCTGTTTGCGCGCTTCCTGTCGCGCAAGCGCCGCTAGTTAAGGAGTCCCATGTCCGTTTATCAGTCCGCTCCCACGCTGGAGCAAGCGGCCATCACGGCCAAGGATTTCAACTTTTGGTACGGTGACTTTCATGCGCTGACGGGGCTCGACCTCAACATCGCTAAAAACGCCATCACCTCCTTCATTGGCCCTTCGGGCTGCGGCAAGTCGACGTTTTTGCGCTGCATCAACCGCATGAATGACCTGATCGAGGGTACGCGCGTCGAGGGCACCATGACGCTCGACGGCAACGATATCTATGCCGAGGGTGTCGACCCGGTCGACCTCCGTCGTCGCGTGGGCATGATCTTTCAGCAGCCCAACCCGTTTCCTAAATCCATCTACGAGAATGTCGCCTTTGGCCCTCGTCTGCAGGGCGTGACTAGCAAAAGCGACCTCGATGACATCGTGGAAGAATCGCTCAAGCGCGCCAACCTCTGGAAAGAGGTATCCAATCAGCTCAACAAGGATGGTTTGGCGCTCTCGGGCGGTCAGCAGCAGCGTCTGTGCATCGCGCGCGTGCTTGCGGTGCAACCCGATGTCCTCCTGATGGACGAGCCCTGCTCCGCCATCGACCCCACTTCCGTCTCTAAGGTCGAGGATCTGATGGCCGAGCTGGCGCCCGAGATGACGATTATCATCGTCACGCATTCAATGCAGCAGGCAGCTCGTATCAGTGACTACACCGCGTTCTTCTTGCAGGAAGTTGCCGGCGAACCCGCCACGCTCATCGAGTATGGTCAAACCGACGCGATCTTTACCAGCCCGGTGGACTCGCGGACGGAAGACTATATCACCGGCCGCTTTGGCTGATCGGTGCGACTAGTCCCAAGCCGATCGGACCTGGTCCGGTGCGTATTCACTGTGCGGGCGGCATGACCGCACCCAACTGATTGGAGTGAACCATGCGCAAACTGTTTTCCCGTCAGCTCATCGAGGCCCGTCACGAGATGCTGAGCATCTACGAGGCCGTCGATCTGGCCCTCCACGATGCCGTGAAGGCCTATGTGACCGACGACCGCAAGCTCGCCACCAAGACCAAGAAGCGCACGCTTTCGATTGACGCGCGTTGCGCCAACCTGGAGGCCGTCTGCTACAACCTGATCGCCACGCAGTCACCGGTTGCCTCCGACTTCCGCTTGCTGCAGACGATCATCTACGTCGACTTTAACCTGCAGCGCATGACCGATAAGGTCCGTCAGATCTGCCGTGCCACGCGTCATATGATCAAGGCCGACATCTCGCTGCCCAAGGAGCTTGTCGGCACGGTCGAGGCCGAGGCTGAGGCCGTCTACCAGGTGCTGGGCTCTTCGCTTTCTGCGCTCGTCACTAACGACATGTCCATCATCTGCAACCTGGCCGTCGAGGACGAGCCAGTGCACGCCGCCTACGAGAAGTTCTTCCGCACCTTTAACCGTATGGATACGGGCGACTTTATGGACGACAACAACAACTATGACGACCTGCGCCGTGCC
Source organism: uncultured Collinsella sp. (assembly GCA_900549215.1). Classification (GTDB taxonomy): domain Bacteria; phylum Actinomycetota; class Coriobacteriia; order Coriobacteriales; family Coriobacteriaceae; genus Collinsella. The sequence continues at coordinate 6,402 of URNJ01000034.1, read as the reverse complement.
ATCATGGTTTCGCGCTACCTCGATCGCATCGCCTCGATTTCCATCGATGCCGCTTGCCGTCTGACCTTCCTGTTGACTGGTCAGCGCATGAATGCCGGCGATATCGCCCGCACTGATGAGGATGAGCTCGAGAGCATGCGCGTGCCTTCGGGCGAGGGCGTCATCATGAGGCCCGCCGTCGACGCGCGCTACGTTGCCAAGGTGCCCGCTAACGAGGTGAGCGAGGGTCTTCGCTACCTGTTGGATCATCTTGAGGACGAGGATGATGGCGAGGACGACGAGGAGTAAGTAACCCCGTTCGTCGAAAGATTGCAAATACCTAAGTGAGCGCGGCCTTGCACATGCGGGGCCGCGCTCTTGCGTTAGCATGGGACTACTTGTTTGGCTGTCAGCGGAGGCGATTGGCAATGGATAACTATTTGGACTTGATGCGCGCTCGCCGCGAGCAGATTCTGGAACGTTTTTATGCGGCGCTCGATCGCGCGGGCCGCCCCCACGACGCCGCGCGCCTCATTGCCGTGTCCAAGACCGTTGGTGTCGATGAGACCGTTGCCGCCATCCAGGTGGGGTATCGCCATTTTGCCGAGAACCGCCCGCAGGAGCTGGTTCGCAAGCTCACGGGTCTGGCGGAGCATCCGGAGCTGCCCGAGGTGCGCTTCGATATGATCGGCAACCTGCAGACCAATAAGATCAATGCGGTGCTGGGCTCAGCCGAGCTGATTCACTCGGTGGGTTCGCTGCATCTGGCGCAGGCGATCTCGAGCCGTGCTGTCCGCAAGATTGAGGCAGGCGAGCTCGCCGGCCCCCAGCGTGTGCTCATTGAGGTCAATGTGAGTGGTGAGGAGTCGAAGGGAGGCTTTTCGCCCGATGAGATTCGCGCCGCCGCGGGTGAGCTTGCGGAACTTGAGGGAATTTGCGTACAGGGGCTTATGACTATGGCGCCCCGGGGGAATAAGGATGTGGCACGCCGCACCTTTGCGGGGCTTCGTGAGCTGAGGGATGAGCTGGAGGCGGCGCATCCCGATTTGAACCTGCCTGAGCTTTCCTGCGGCATGAGCGAGGACTTTGAGCCTGCCCTTGAGGAGGGCTCTACGCTCGTTCGCCTGGGCAGGGTAGTATTTAGCCCGGAGTTTGCAGTAAAATAAGGCTCTGAAGTGCGCACTGATTATCGGGGCGCCTGCACTAAACCGCGAGAGGACACAACCATGGGCTTCCTTGACGAGATTAAAAATAAGATGCACCTGGGCGGCCAGCAGGGTTACGACCAGGGTTATGGCCAGGACGACGACTACGGCTACGATGATGGCTACGACGATGGCTATCAGAACAACGGCTACAGTGGTGCTTCGGGCGAGGGCTTCTACACCCAGGACGAGCCGAGCAACGGCCTGCTGGGCCAGACGCGTCGCGGTGAGGCCGAGTCGGTCGCGGTGTACACGCGCTCCGGTCAGCTGGTCGGCGATGACCCCCGCCATGCCACGACGTATAACCCGCCTTCGCGCTCGCAGGACAGTGTTGCGAGCGGTTATCGTCCTGGTGCCTATGACACGCCGTCGAGCTACGCCGAGAACACCCGCGCCCGTGCCGCCGCTGCGCCCGCGCCTGCACCGAGCGATGCCTCGGCCTATGCGAGCAATATCATCAACGCCACGCCGCAGCTGCCGGCCTATGTCCTGCGCCCCGAGAGCTATGACGACGTGGAGACCGTGGTGCGCCGCGTTCGCACCAAGCAGCCTGTCGCACTGATTTTTGTGGGCGTACGCACCGAAGTTGCCAAGCGCGTCTTGGACTTCTCTTACGGCTTTGCCTGCGGTCTGGGTGCTACGGTCAAGGAGGTGGGCGACCGTGTGTTCATGGTGCTGCCCGCCGGTTGCGAGGTCAAAGATTCCGATCTCAAGAAGCTTCGTGCGGACGGCTACCTTAAGTAAAGACAAGACGAGGAGATTCCCATCAACATCTACACTATCGTCCAGCTGGTCAACACGCTGTTCAACTTCTATTCCACGCTCATTGTCGTCTACTGCTTTATGACGTGGATTCCCATGAAGCAGGGTGGTTTGCTCCAGGATATTGCCGCGGTGCTTGATAGCGTTTGCGGTCCGTGGCTCAACCTGTTCCGTCGTTTCATCCCGCCGATGGGCGGTATCGATTTTTCGCCGGTCGTTGCGATTATTGCGTTGCAGTTGGTGCAGAGGCTGGTTCTGCAGCTTCTTATAGGTATACTCGTGTAGAACTGACTTAGTAACTTACGTCGGGCGTGTAGCGCCGAGGCGATGAAAAAGGAGACTTGTTATGGCTATTACCCCTGCAGACATCCAGGCTCAGACTTTCTCTGAGGCCAAGCGTGGCTACGATCCTGCCGAGGTCGACGTCTTCTTGGAGACGCTGTCCTCCGAGGTTGACGCTATGCTCGCTAAGATCGTCGACCTTAAGGGTCGTCTGACTGCTACCGAGCAGCAGCTTGCCGATGCGCAGGCTCAGCTTGCCCAGGCTCAGGATGCTTCCGCCCAGGCCGTTCCTGCCGCCCCCGTGGCTGCTCCCGCCCCTGACTTCTCCGCTCAGGAGCGCCAGATTTCCGCTGCCCTGATCGCTGCCCAGCAGACCGCTGAGACCATCGTCAACGATGCCAACGAGAACGCTGAGCGCATCCGCAACGAGGCTGACGCCAAGGCCCGCGAGGTTATCCGCCAGGCTCTGACCGAGAAGCAGGCCGAGCTCGAGGAGATCGATCGTCTCAAGGCTTCCCGTGAGGAGTTCAAGGCAGAGTATCTCAAGCTCATCCAGCACTTCATGGACGATGCCCAGAACTCCTTCCCGGCCGACCTCATGGCCTCCACGCCGGTCGGTTCTGCCGCTTCTCCTGCGGTGACTGTTCCCGCCGAGCCGCTGCCCGTCGCTGACCCGGTTGTCCCCGTGGCCGATCCCTTTGCCCCGATCGACAACTTCGCTGCCGACGACCTGGACTAACATTCGGCCTACAATTTAGTGCCTAGAAAGGACCCGCAGCTTGCGGGCCCTTTTTTATGACTGTGCCGGGGTGCGTAACATAAAAAACCGAGCCCTGCACATAGTGGCGCAGAACTCGGCGAACGGGTGAGCGGTCAAGGGTGGGTTTTAAGGCATGTCCCAAAAATCTACTTGAGGAGGAAGTCGGAGAGGGGAATGGTGCGGGCCTCGCGATGCCCGTGATCGGCGATGTGGTCGGCAGGATAGCCACAGACGAGCATGTGATAGGGATAGACGCCCTTGGGCAGATTGAACTGATCCTGTGCCACCTCAGGCTTAAAATGGCATACCCAGCACGTTCCCAGGCCCTGCTCGGTGGCTTCCATCATCATCTGATCACACACGATGGACGTATCGATTTCACTGGAATTCATTTGATCATACGGGCGCACCCAAGCATCATCGGTAACGCTGCAAATAAGGAAGACAAGCGGAGCCCCAAAGATAGACCCATCACGAGCAAACCGAGGCTGACAAGCAGCAGCCTTCTCCAGAAGCTCAGACGTATCCAACACCATCACACGGGTTGGATGATTATTACAAGCAGAAGGAGCAATCCGCCCAGCCTCAACAATGGCATCCACCACAGCCTGCTCCACAGCCCGATCTTCAAACTCACGACAAGAATACCGACCCCGAGCCAGATCCAAATAAGACATACAAGCCCTCCAACAATTAAAAATCAAACAAACCCAAAGTAACCCAAAGAGTACCCAAAGCAGCAATCAGCCAAACGCTCATCGAGGGCCAAAGTGTCCGAACGGATACCAAAGGTCCCTTCAGCCAAACCCCCATTGCGCTATGGCTATCAGCCAAAGTTCCCAATGGTGGTACATAAGGGAGCGGGCCCGACCACTGATAACCTTTTGAACGACTCTGCTTGCAGCCGGAGTGAAAAAGGGTTATCAGTGGTCGGGCCCGCGACCGGTGGGACATGTACCCCCAATTAACTGTTCTTCATGACAATCGAATCCACGACATCGGCCACATTCTCACAGCAGTCAGCGCAGTACTCCAAGAAGGCGTAGACGTCACGCCAGGCGATAACCTCGAGCGGATCCTTACCGTTGACATGCAGGTTGCGCATGGCGTTGATGTAGAGTTCGTCGGCCTCGGATTCGATCGTGTTGATCTGGATGACGAGTTCGCGCAGGGTCTTGGACTTGCGGTAGTTGGGCAGCTCGACCATCAAGTCCTTCATGGCGCGGCAGGCGTCGGTCACCTTGTGGGCGATGACGATGGCATCGGGATGGATGCTCTGGATGTTGGTGAAGTAGACGCGCTGCACGACGCCCTCAATACGGTCGAGCACGGTGTCGAGCGAGCAGCTCATCAGGTCCAGGTCCTCGCGCTCAAGCGGGGTGATAAAGGCCGTGAGCAGGGCGTCCTCAAGCTCATGGTGCTTCTTGTCGGCCGCATGCTCGATCGCGTGCATCTTGTTGAGCATATCGTGAATCTTTGCGGGATCGAAGTTCTCGAAAATCTTGGTGAGCAGCTCGGCGGCCTGGACGGCAAGGTCGGCGCAGGCGACGTAGTTGTCGAAGTAGAACGAATCGGGTTTCTTTGCCATGAGTGGGTCCTTTCGAGGCGAAGACGGGTGGGCGAAGTATTACGGTCCGGATGGACGCTCGGTTTGACTAGATGAACATCATGAACAGCTTGGCCATGACAAAGCTGATGAGTCCGCAGGCGGGGAAGGTAAAGAACCAGGTGAACATCATGTCCTTGACCACGCCAAAGTTGATGGCCGAAAGGCGCTTGACGGCACCGACGCCCATGATGGCGCAGGTCTTGATGTGGGTGGAGGACACGGGGATGCCGGTGAGCGTGGCAAGCAGCAGGTTTGCGGCGCCCGCGAGGTCGGCAGAGAAGCCCTGGTACTTCTCGAGCTTGACCATGCTCTGGCCGACGGACTTGATGATGCGCTCGCCGCCCACGCTGGTGCCGATGCCCATGGTGGCCGAGCACAGCAGCATGATCCAGATGGGGATGCCGGCGTCGCCGACGCTCGTCTGGCCGTTGGCAAAAGCCACGCCTAAAAAGAGCACGCCGATGAACTTCTGTCCATCCTGCGCGCCGTGCATAAAGCTCATGGCCGCAGCGCTCGCGATCTGAGCGTATTTAAAGAAGACATTGGCGCGTCGCCTGTTGGCGGCGGCAAACAGAATCGAGACGAGCTTGCACAGGACCCAGCCCATGACAAAGCCCAGGCCGATGGAGAGCGCCAGACCGTAGATGACCTTCATCCACTCGTGGACGTTGACGCTGTTCGCGCCGCCGAGGGCGATGGCGGCACCGGTCAGGCCGGCGATAAGGCTGTGGCTTTGCGAGGTGGGGATGCCAAAACGCGACGCTGTGGCGCCGTAGACGACGATGGAGAACAGCGCCGCGCACAGGCAGGCGAGCGCCATGGTGCTGTTTCCGCCAAAGTCGACGATATGTGAGATGGTGTTGGCGACGCTCGCGTTAAAGTGCGTCATGATGAGCACGCCGAGGAAGTTGAATGCGGCGCTCATGAGAATGGCGGCGCGGGCGGGCATGCAACGCGTAGTGACGCAGGTCGCGATGGCGTTGGGCGCGTCGGTCCATCCATTGACGAAGATGGCGCCCAACGCGAGGATCACGGTGACGGCAAGGACTGGGTTCGACACAATTTGGCCGAGGAAGGTTGAGAACGTTACGTCCATATATGGGCTTTCTCGAAGTTTGCAGGCACGTTACAAAAACATGATAAATCGTATCACCTCCTGCGGGTTTCTTTACCGAGTTCTGATGGGAGAAGTGAACTTTTTGGCACTAAAATTGAATATTAGCCCTGTTGACCGCGGGTGTTCTTTTTGCTAACACGCCATGCGGACACGTGCGATTGCTCCGACACTCCAAAACCACAGTCTGTTCGCTTTACAACATGCAAACATGCGTTCGATAATAGGAGGCATGGAATATCGACAGACAGATGGCAAAACTCGGCGCGTGCACAAGCAGTATGTGGACGTTGTGGCTCGCATCCTTGCGGGCGGACAGGTCGTGCCGGTCACCGTCTGCTGGGTCGACGGTCGTTGCTTTACGATTGACGAGATTGTCTCGTCCACCGGTTTTGGCCTGACGGTCCACGGCATTCGTACGGCGACTTATAAGGTTCGTTTTGGCGGACATGCGACCGAACTGTATCTGGAAGAACAGGCCCGCGAGCGACCGGATGGCTCGCAGACTCATCTGATGCGTTGGTGGGTGTGGGCGTTCGACCGGACGCTCGAGAGCGAGCGTCGCAGGTAAGAACGCGTGGCGTTCGGGTACAATGGCAGGAAACTTGTCAGCTACGGCGCCGTCGCGGCGCTTTTTGAAAGGATGAAGTATGAACGATATCCAGGGCTATCAGAACGGCCCCATCGAAAC
>URNJ01000033.1 GCA_900549215.1 uncultured Collinsella sp. | reverse complement strand
GCTGACGGCTTGGCGTGTGACGAAGAGCTTGGCGGCGAGCTGCTCTTGGGTAAGGTGATGGGCGCGACGGATGGCAATGAGCTTTTCTGCAAAGGCCATAGCGGCTCCTTTCTGCTGGTTGATGGCTTAAGCATACGCGGCGGCAGGCGCCCTTCCAAGCAACCGTTGGTTGCACGTCCGGCGGCTGCGGTGGGGAATTGCGCGCAGCGCCCCACATGCCCTTGCCGTACAATGACCGGCATGGAACCTATTGCACACATACATACCGACCTGCCGCAGAAGTTCGGCATTCCGCGTAACAGCTTTTTGGCGCCCCATCTGCAGGGACGCATCGTCTTTGAGCCGGAATTTGCCTCCAATGCAGCAGTTGAGGGCCTGGACTCCTTCTCTCACCTATGGCTGCTGTGGCGCTTCGAAAACGGAACGCCCGGCGGCACGGCTAAGGACATAGCTGCCGATGCCAAGGCGCAGGACAGGTCCGGCACCAATGCCAAGTGGTCGAAAACCGTGCGCCCGCCGCGTTTGGGCGGAGCCGAGCGCGTGGGCGTCTTTGCCACGCGCAGCCCGTTTCGCCCCAATCCCATCGGACTTACCTGCGTAAAGCTCGATCACGTTGAGCTCACCGACGATGGCCCCATCATCCATGTGCTGGGGGCCGATCTGCGCGACGGCACGCCCATCTACGACATTAAGCCCTACATTCCGTTTGCGGACTGTCACCCGGATGCGACCGGCGGCTGGATTGAGGACGCGCCGTGGCAAGAGCTCGATGTTGAGTTTCCGCAAGCTCTGCAGGATATGGTCCCGCCCGCAAAGATTTCTGGCTTGGTCGAGGTTCTACGCCAAGATCCGCGCCGCGCGGGCAGCAAACACGAGCCAAACCGCGTCTATCATCTGGCCTACGCCGGGCTCGACATATCGTTTACGGTCGACGAAACCCAGCTAACCGTAGTCGCCGTCAACGACGCGCAAGACTAACCAGCCATTCGTCTGAACCCGTCAAATTAAGCGCCAAACCCCATGTCAAAATCGCCCATGCTGGTGGACAATAACGCCTACCAAAATAGTCCGCTTTGCATGGGAGCTCAGCATGAAATACGACTTTAGCTCGCTTATCGACCGCCACGGCATGGATGCCATCGCCGTTGACTCTTGGGGCGAGATCCCCGGTATGGCTCCGAACGCACCCGACGAGGGCTTCGACCGCATTCCCATGTGGGTGGCCGACATGAACTTCGCCACGGTGCCCACGGTTCAGGAGTACATCATCAAGCGCGCTCAGCACCCCATGTTTGGCTACTTCAATCCGCGTCCCGAGTACTTCGACCGCATCATCGAATGGCAGAGCCGTCGCAACGGCGTTGAGGGCCTGCGCCCTGAACATATCGGTTACGAAAACGGCGTGCTGGGCGGTGTTGTGTCGACGCTGCGTGCGTATGTTCAGCCAGGCGATGCGGTGTTGGTCCACAGCCCTACCTACATCGGCTTTACCAAGTCCATCGAGGCCGCGGGCTATCGTATTGTCCACAGCCCGCTTAAGCTCGATGATCAGGGCGTGTGGCGCATGGACTTTGAGGACATGGAGCGCGAGCTCGCCCAAAACCACATCCATGCCGCGGTGTTCTGCTCGCCGCACAATCCCTGCGGCCGTGTATGGGAGCGTGACGAGATTGAGCGCGCCATGGACATCTATCGCCAGCACGATTGCGTGGTGATCTCGGACGAGATTTGGTCCGATATCATCCTGCCGGGGCACAAGCACATCCCGACGCAGTCGGTGAGCGAGGATGCCCGCATGCGCACGGTTGCCCTCTACGCGCCCAGCAAGACGTTCAACCTGGCGGGTCTGGTCGGCAGCTATCACATCATCTATAACGAGACGCTGTGCGACCGCGTGTGCGCCGTGTCCAACAAGACCCACTACAACGAGATGAACGTCCTCTCGATGCACGCGCTCATCGGCGCCTACCAGCCACAGGGGTACGAGTGGGTGGATGAGCTTAACGAGGTCATCAAGGGCAACGTCGACTACTTTTGCGATTACGTGGACGAGCATTTTGAGGGCGTGTCCTATTCGCGTCCGCAGGGCACGTACATGGTGTTTCTGGACTGCACCGAGTGGTGCCGAGAGCATGGCCGCGATATTCAGTGGTTGCTCGACGAGGGGGCACGCGTGGGCGTGGGGTATCAGGACGGCCGCCCGTTCCACGGACCCTGCCACATTCGCGTGAATCTGGCGCTGCCGCTTTCGCGCGTAAGGGAGGCGTGCGACCGCCTGGACCGCTACGTTTTTAATGCACGGTAAGTGAGCACTGCATGCGGGGCCTTCTGCCAAGTCGGCTGGAAGGCCCCGCATGGTAAAACGTCTGCAACCATTGGGCACTCGTGTGGTTTTGTTTGCTATTATTTTTTACCATTTCAGTCTGTAAACAGGATCGTCTGGAGCTTGATGAAAAGACCCCGTCGCTCGGTTGCCATTTCGTTGTTTGTTGCGCTTGCAGTGGCGAGCGCCTTTGTCGTAGCGATAGCCGGCTGTTCCGGGTCGAATGACGGAGCCTCGACGTCTGCATTAGAAGGTCTGGACGCCTCACAGGCCAAAGACGACGACCTTAAGACGCTCGACGTCGGAAGCGACCTCTATCCACCGTTTGTGTATACCGACGAGTATGGCGACATTGTTGGCCTGGATGTCGAGATATTAACCGAGGCTTTGGCTCGCATTGGTTACAAGCCAAAATACCAGCTGATCGATTGGGAAAAGAAGAAAGAGCTGCTGGCGAGCGGCGAGCTCGATTGCGTCATGGGCAGCTTTAGCATGACGGGTCGCGAAAACGAGTATCGTTGGGCCGGCCCGTACCTTGCGAGCTGCCAGGTGGTCGCGGTCGATCCCCAGAGCGATATCTACACGCTTGCCGATCTTGAGGATAAGGTCGTGGCGGTCCAGTCCACCACCAAGCCCGAGGGCATTTTGCTCAATCGTACAAATGAAAACGTTCCGCAGATCAAGGAGCTCTACAGCTTCTCGGACCGTTCATACCTGAACCCGGCGCTCGTCGAGGGTCTGGTCGACGCTATCGCCGCGCATGAGTCCTCGCTGCTCACCTACGAAAAAGACTATGGCGTAACGTATCGCATTTTGGATGAGCCGCTGCTGGAGGTTGGCTTGGGTACCGCTTTCGATATCAACGATACGCGCGGCATCGACGTTAAACTCACCCATGCCTACCAGGAAATGCTAGCCGACGGCACCATGGAACGCCTGGTGTCAAAGTACTTTGATGACCCTTCGCCATTTTTGAATATGGAGGGTTTGTCATGATCGATGCGCCCGACCACGCCGTAGAGGAGCGGGGCAATCGTTCGGCAGGAGCATGGCTCCTTGTCGCTCTGCTGGGGATAGCGCTCTCGGTTGTTGCCGGCATGATGAGCTACGGTTACACGACGGCCCAAGCCGAGCAGCGATTTGCCGACGTTGTCGATTACGTGGCGACGCAGAGCCTTTCATACGATGCGTTCAATAGCGCCTATACGACCAAAAACCTGATTCGCGTTATGGAGATCGCAGGAGAGACAGCGCGCGATATGGAGCGCGACGGTTCGGTGGATAACGCCATGCTGGAGCAATATGCCGACCAGTTCAACGTGAGCGCACTGATCGTGACGGACGCATCGGGCAATTTGGTGTCCGAGTCCTCGACGGATGGCGTGGGCTACGAGTCGCTCGCTGCGTATCTCAAGGAAGCACCCGTGCTGGAGGTGGCAGCCCATCCGCTTAAGTCCTATACCGCCCGCATTACGCTTTCGGATGATTCGGTTGCAGACATTGGTTGCGTGACCCGGCAAGATGGCGAGGGCATCGTTATCGCGGTCAGGCATCAGAGCGCGAAGGCAGTTGCAAGCAATACGCTCAAACTGCAGAGCCTGCTCGGTGGTTATGAGACCATCGACAGCGGCAATATCGTGATCGAAAGCGATGGCAAGGTCGTTGCGACCAATGCCGTTGAACCCACCATATTGGGCGTATTCAATCTGCCTGCAACGGATGTCTTTATTGTCGACGGTATTAAGGATCGATGCCTGCCCGGCAAAGTCCGACTGGTCAACGCCAGCGGCGAGTGGTATCTGGGCACATTTGGAAAAGCGCGCGGGTTCTACGTGTACACCTATGCCTCGGCGCAGCGCTACTTTGAGGTCGTCGCGGCTGTTGCTGCCGGCGTGCTGGTGCTCTACAGCGGTGTTATAGCCGTTGTTGTGATGGTGCGCCGCCGCGCTGATCGTCGACGTTTGACGGACTTGCTGCAGCAGGAGCGCGACTATGGCGACAAACTGGCAAAGGCAGCGCGTGAGGCCTCGTCTGCCAACTCGGCAAAGACGGAGTTTTTGCGTCGCATGAGCCACGATCTGCGCACGCCCATCAACGGCATTCGCGGTATGGTTGAGGTCGGCGATGCCAATGCGGACGATCTTCAAAAGCAGACCGAGTGCCGCTCAAAGATCTGGATGGCATCGGGACTGCTTCTCGACCTTGCCAACGAGGCCCTGGATATGAGTCGCCTGGAGAGCGGGCAGGTCGATCTGGAGCTTGTTCCCACAAACTTGGTGACCCTCAACCACGAGGTGCGCGATATTCTGGAGCGCCAGGCCGAGGAGCGTCTGGTGACAATTATCTGCGACCAGCAGACGCTTAATCATCCCTATGCGCGGGTGAGCGTGACGCACCTCAAGCGCTTGTTGCTCAATATTGCCGGCAATGCCGTCAAGTACAACCGCCAGGGCGGCTATGTTCGCCTGGTGTGCCGCGAGGTGGGGCCAGCGGATGGCGTCCCCGTCTATGAATACACGATCGCCGACAACGGTATTGGCATGAGCGAGGAGTTCCAACAGCGCCTCTACGAGCCGTTTTGCCGTGAGGGGCAACAGGTGGAAGGCGCTTCATCGGGAACTGGCCTGGGCGCGCCTATCGCAAAACAGTTGGTCGAGCTTATGGGCGGAACCATGAGTTTTACGAGCGTCTTGGGGCAGGGGACGACGTTTACCATCCGCCTGCCGTTCGAGAAATGCAAACGCTCTGAGATTCCTCAGGCAGTGCGCGCGGATGCGGGCGATGGCGATGCGCTCCAGGGCTTGCGCGTTTTGCTCGTAGAGGATAACGATCTGAATGCCGAGATCGCGCAGTTTACGCTCAGCCGTGCCGGTGCCGTCGTGACGTATGCTAAGGATGGCGAGTCTGCCGTCGAGATGTTTGCCGCGAGCGCGCCGTACGAGTACGACGTGGTGTTGATGGACATCATGATGCCCGGTATCGACGGCCTTGAGGCCACGCGTCGGATTCGAGCACTCGATCGTGAGGATGCCGCGACCACGCCGATTATCGCCGTGAGCGCCAACGCCTTTGCCGACGATCGCAGGCTTTCGCGCGAGGCGGGCATGAACGCGCACCTGAGTAAACCCGTGAGTTCGCAGGAGCTCGTTGAGGCGCTTGCGCACATAGCTGCCGACGCTTTATAGCAATATGGCCCGGTTCCAATGTTGGTTGGAATCGGGCCATATTGCTATTGATGAGGTCTGCTGAGGGGGCTTACTTTTCCTGAATCTGCTTACCGCAAAGATGTTCAATCGTAATCTCGTAGAGCTGGACGCCCTTAATGTCCTTGGCGATTTCCTCTTCGACTTCCTCGGCAGAAGGGTAGTACTTAAGCGCGAGCTGGCGGACTTTATCCTCGATAAACACGGGAGTGTCATTTGCCAGGCGACAGCGGCCAAAGACCACGGTACTCATAACGTAGGGAGCCCAGTCACCGTCCTTGTGCCACTCGTTGCCGTAAACGGTAAAGCAGACCTTGTCATCGCGCTTGAGTGCGTCGACCTTGTGGCCGGCTTTGGCGCCATGGAAATAAATCTTGTCGTGCTCGGCATCGAAGAAGTAGTTGACGGGAATGGCGTACGGGTAGCCATTGTCGCCGTTGACGGCAAAGACACCGCGCTTGCAGGTAGCGAGCAGTTCGCGCGCTTCCTCGTCAGTGATGGCGCGTTTCTTTCGACGTAAGGGCCTAAACATCGTTGGCTTCCTTTCTGGTCGTGCGTGGTGATTGAGCACAAACTATAGCGAAACGGGTCCGTTTTTCTTGATGCGGGCGAGTATGTTTTTGAGCTTGTTAAAGTCGAGCGGTTTGGACAGATGGGCGTTCATGCCGGCGTCGTGTGCCGCCTTGGCGTCCTCGGCAAAGGCATTGGCGGTGAGCGCGATGATGGGGATATCGGCTGCATCGACCTTCTCGCTCAGACGAATCACGCGGGTTGCCTCGTAGCCGTCCATATCCGGCATCATGATGTCCATCAAAATGGCATCGAAGCTGCCGGCGGGATGCGACAGGTACAGATCGACGACTTCGTTGCCGTTGGCGGCGCGGGTGACCACGATGCCCTCGGATTCTAGCAGCGCCTGGGCAATCTCGGCATTCAATTCGTTGTCTTCGGCGAGCAGCACGTTCATGTCGGCGAGCGAGCAGTCGGGCGCACTCTCAACCGTATTCGCCCGCGCCTGGGGATTCTCGTCGATATCGAGCGGAATCTCCACGTAGAACGAGGTGCCCACATGGAGCTCGCTGGTGACTTCGATAGTGCCGTCCATCAGTTCAATAAGCGACTTGACGATTGGCATGCCCATGCCGGTTCCTTGGAACTTGCTGCGCGCATCGTCACCTTCTTGGGCAAACGGCTCATAGATATGTTTTAAGAATTTGGGAGTCATGCCAATGCCGGTATCCGAAACGCTAAAGCAAAAGAGCGCGCGCCCGTTATCGAGTGGCTTGGTCTTTGAGCTAAAGGTGACGGAGCCGCCGCGCTTGTTGTACTTAATGCTGTTGTCTAACAGGTTGATCATGATCTGTCGGATATGGGTGGGACTGCCGACCATGTATGGCCCCGTGGTGTATGGCAGACTATTGTCCTGCATGGTGATGCCGTTATCGGATGCGCGGAGCTTGCACAGAACCAGCGTATTGTCACAGAGCTCTTTGAGGTTAAAAGGCACATGTTCCAGTGTTAGCTTGCGGTCTTCGATTTTTCCCATCTCGAGGATGTCGTTGATCAGCGAGAGCAGGTGATTGGCGGCAACGCGCGCCTTGGCACGGCTCTCGCGGGCGACTTGCATATCGCCTTCCTTCAATTCCTCGATCTCGATAAGGCCCAGGATGCCGTTGAGCGGCGTGCGGATGTCGTGGCTCATGCGCGTGAGGAACGCCGTCTTAGCGGCGTTGGCGGCATCGGCTTTTTTGCGCTCGGTTCGAGCGCGCACGAGCGCCCAGATGAGCAGGACGATGCCGACCGACAACATACCGATGAGGGTAGCTGCAATGGCGGTGCGGTTGCGAAAAAGGAATTGAAGCGTGTTGGATTCCTGGGCCGTGTACGACGTGGAGGAGAAATTGCTTGCGGAGAGCGATTCTCCGGCATTGATGATGCCCTTGTTGATGATTCCCAACAGCTCGGGTTTTCCGCGCGAAATCCAGCACGAGAGCTCACAGGTGTCAGGGAGCTCGGTCGTCTCGCAGTCCTCGAGATCGTAACGGTCACCGATGGTTTTTACGCGTGAACTGGGAGCGACGATGCAGTGCGCCGTTCCCTTCCTGAGGGCGTCGAACGCTTCATCGTCGGATTGGTATTCGGTTACGGTTGCTGTGGGGAACAGACTTTCAAGTGCATTTTTGTTGACAAACGATGATTTGGTACAGGCGATGTTCTGAAGGTCTTTGTTCAGGTTGCTGCCGGTGTGGATGGCGGTGAGGGATATGGTCCCCAACGATACCGACTGCACAACGCCTGTTTGCTCGGCAAACCAGTAATCTCGGTATACCGGCAGCGCAACGTCTATGCTTCCCTTTGACAGGGCCTTTGACATCATCTTGTAGCTATCAAAGGCGACGGTTTTGACCGTAATGCCAAATTTATCGTGCAGCGTCGTCGCAAGCGATGCGAGCGAGCCTTCCATTTCGCCGTCTTCGTCCTCGTTGCAGTAGGGGAGTTTGCCCGTAATGTAGCCGAGCGTGATGGCGTTGTTGTTTGCTTTGAGCCAGGAACATTCGGGGCCGTTGAGCGATGATGAACCGCTGTTTTGGGTCGAGTAGCTAGATTTGACTTCGTCGTTATAGCGTGGGTTGACGCGGGCGATTGCCGACATAGCGGCATTGATGTCGTCCATCAGGTCGGGGCGGCTTTTGGGGACGGCAAAATAGTAGTCGCTCGAACCAATGTAGAACATGGGGGAGGCGCTGGGCGACGAGGTCGTGTCGTTCATGATGATGGCATCGACCTCGTTGTTTGCGAGTGCGTCAAAGAGGGCACCGCCAGTGTCGATTTCTTTATAGGTGCAGGTAATGCCTTCGTTGGCGAGCCACTGCTGGCCAACGAAGGTTTGCATAACGTCGGGGTTGCAGCCGATGGTAAGGCCTTGGAGCGCTTGGGGGTCACCCTTGGCCAGATCGTCGCGCTCGGGCCTGGCATAGATGTAGTAGCGCTCGGTGCCCTCGGGGTTCGAGGAAAAGAGCAGCTTTTGGGCGCGTTCCTCGGAGTAGGAGATGTTGGGCATGAGGTCGATCTCGCCCGCCTCGAGCATGTCCATAAGCTCGGCGAAGGTGCCGGAGACGTATTCGTACTGCCAGCCGGGTGTGTAGTACGAGAGGGTCTGGAGGTACTCGTAACCCCATCCCGAGAGACGCTCGCCGGGGGTGCCGTCCTGGAAGCCCTCGTTGTTGACAAGCCAACCAACGCGGACCGTTTTGACCTGCTGACTAGAGTCATCGGCAAAAGCCTGAACAGGCGCGATTGAACTCAGCACGGCAAGCGCGGCAAGCACAATGGTCAGGGCGCGACATATAACTGAACGAAGGGCAGTGGCAGCTCTCACATACAATCCTAACGAATCGAGACATTACCGCATAAGGATACCAGCTCAGCCTGCCCAGTTGGCAGCTGTACCGCTAAACGCTCCCGCCCGGCAGCTGGGGACAGTCCCTTTCTGCCGGCGCAAAAGGAACGTCCCTAGCTGCCGGTTGTGGGACAATACCGGGCGAACGTGATTGGGCGTCTGGGAAAAGGGGTCGCGATGAACAAGTTGAGGACGCTTGCCGATGTGCTGCGACAGGCTGGCTTTGCGCGCATCACGGGTCTGTTTCTTATCTTTTACCTGCTGTGCTCGACGGCTGTCTGGCTGTCCGAGCCCACGACCCTCACGTTTGGCGATGGCCTGTGGTTTAGCTTTGAGACGGTCTCGACCATCGGCTTTGGCGACATTCCGGCCGAAACGCCGGTTGCCCGCGCCATTACCGTCATTCTGAGCGTTATCAGCATCTTCTACATCGCCATGCTCACGGGCGTGGCGGTGAACTACTGCAATACGCTCATCAAGATGCGTCAAAAGGACACCATGGCGCGCTTTATGGATGATCTGGAGCATTTGGAAGAGCTCGATCGCGACGAGCTTGCCGATCTTTCGCGTCGCGTGCGCGAGTATCGTCGACGCCAGCGCTAGAACGGGCGCCGTGCGTCACGATGAGGGGGACTGAATATGAATATCACCGTGTATCTGGGTGCCAGTGTCGGTAACGACCCAGCATTTCTGTCTGCGGTACAGGAGCTGGGCAACTGGATTGGCGCCAACGGACACGCGTTGGTATACGGCGGGTCCAAATCGGGCCTGATGGGTGCGCTCGCCGATAGCGTGCTCGATGCTGGCGGACACGTGACGGGTGTTGAGCCGAGCTTTTTTATCGAGGCCGAGTTTCAACATGACGGTATCGACGACCTCATCGTGACGAGTGATATGGCCGAGCGCAAAGCCAAGATGATTGAGCTCGGCGATGCGTTCATCGCCTTTCCCGGTGGGACGGGCACGCTCGAGGAGATTGCCGAGGTCATGTCCGCGGTGTCGTTGGGGCACCTGAGTGCTCCGTGCATCCTGTATAACCTGGACGGTTACTACAACGACCTCAAGGCGCTGCTCGGGCACATGATTGATAAAGGGCTTTCGAGCCCGAGGCGCCAGCACGGCATCTACTTTGCCGACGATTTGCGCGAGATTGTCTCGATTATCAACGGATGAGTCTTGAGCCTGTCCCGCTATGGCTCCCAATGGTGCCGTTTGCGGCGCAGACGGTTGGCTCGTTCGGGCAACGCTCGCTCTACAATAAAACATAACTATGTCAACTTTGACCGCGGGAGGACCCGATGGATAACCTTGCCAAACCCACAAACCGCGCGCTGTTTTTAGTTAGCGTTGCTGTGACCGGTGCGTTCGCAGGTGCCGCGGTCTGGCTGTTCTTTTTTGCGATGGAGCACGGTATCGACTATCTGTGGACCGAGATTCCGCACGCGCTGGGCGTCGCTTCGCCCGAGCTCGCCAGCGGCCCGTTTGGCTTTTTGCCGTACCCGTTTTTTGTCTGCCTGCTGGGCGGCCTATTAATCGGTCTGTACGAAAAGATGACAGGCGCCAAGACCGATGACCTCAACCAGGTGATGGCTAAGGTTAAGCAAGACGGGCGCTACCCGTACGACAACCTGGGCAAGCTTTCGCTCGCGGCGTTGCTGCCGCTGCTGTTTGGCGGCAGCATTGGACCGGAGGCCGGTCTGACCGGTGTTATCGCGGGTCTGTGCAGCTGGGTCGGCGACCGTATGCGTTGCTTTGGCGCCGAGTTTAGGGAGCTCACGCTGCTGGGCACCCAGGCTGCCCTGACGGCGCTCTTTACCGCGCCCGTCTTTGGCTTTGTAGCACCGCTTGCCGGTAGCGCCGACGGCCAGGGCGAAGACGCCGACGATGAGTCCGTGTCCGGCGAGATCACCATCAAGCTGCCCAAGGTGCAAAAGACCGTGGTCTATGGCATCGCGATTGCCGGCGGTCTGGGCACCTACCTGCTGCTTGGCCAGCTTGTGGGCGGCGGCATGGGCATGCCCAGGTTCGAGTCCGCCGAGGTGGGCAACCTGGAACTTGCCTGGCTCATTCCGCTGGCGTTGGTCGGCACCGTTTGCGGCTGGCTGTACTTTGTCTCCGAGCACGCAAGCGAGGCGCTGTCTCATGCAATAGGGGAGCGTCCTGTCGTCAAAGCCATGCTGGCCGGTCTGGCGCTCGCCATCTGCGGCACGGTCCTGCCCTACACCATGTTTGCCGGCGAGACCCAGGCCGACGTGCTCATGGAAACCTACCTGACCATTCCCGCCGGCGTGCTTATCGCGACCGGTCTTGTCAAAGCCATGCTGACCCCCGCCCTCATCAACCTGGGCTGGCGCGGCGGCCACTTCTTCCCGGTTATCTTCTCGGGCGTAAGCCTGGGCTATGGCCTTGCTATCCTCACCGGCGCAGATCCGGTCTTTTGCGTCGCCGTCTGCACGGCATCGACGATGGGTGCGGTCATGCGCCAGCCGGTCATGGTCGTGGGCCTGCTGCTCATGTGCTTCCCACTCAAAGGTATCGTCTGCATGATCATCGCCGCCGTTATCGCTTCCGGCATTCCGCTGCCCAAGCCGCTGCGCAAGTAGCGCGGTTTTTCACGAGTCAATTCCAGGGGTACGAGATGATCCTGTACTTTAGTGCGACAGGGAACAGCGAGCATGTGGCGCGTCGCATTGCAGCGGCGACAAGCGACAAAGTTATGTCGATTGAGCGCTTTGATGCCGAGATCCTTCACCTTGCTGTGATGGAAGGCCCCTGTCGGCTGGGGTTTGTCGCCCCGGTATACGCCTGGGGCTTGCCGACGCCAATGATCGAGTTTTTGAAGACTGTCGACCTATCGGTTGCTGCCGGCACAAAGGGCGGCGAGCGCCCCTATACGTTCTATATCTCGACATATGGTTCGACGACCGGGCAATCGGCCAAGTTCGCCCGCGATCTGCTACACGAGCGTGGGCTTGAGTTAGATGCGGCGATGAGCGTCAAGATGCCCGATACCTGGACGCCTGTTTTCGACCTGTCTGACCCTCAAAAGGTTGAGGGTATCAATAGGGCTGCCGAGGCGCAGATTGATGCCGTGATCGAGGCGGTGCGGGCGCGCCGCACGGGCAACATGATGCGCCATCGCGTGCCTCTGTTTGCATCGTGCGCGTATCACGCAATTGGGCTGCCGCGCATGCAACAGACGAGCAAGTTTGCTGTCGATGCCGATCGCTGCATCGGCTGCGGCCTGTGTGCCAAGCGCTGCCCCATGGCGGCGATTGAGATGCGAGACGGCCTTCCCGTCTGGACAAAGCCGGAGTGCGCAGCCTGCCTTCGTTGCCTGCACTGTTGTCCCAAATTTGCCATCTCGCACGGTAGGCGCACGGCATCCCACGGTCAGTACAGGCATCCCAAGCCAGGTGTGAGGATGTAGCGGCCGCTGGCCGCGCTACTTCCAAACTGCGAGCGCGGCGGTGCCCAGGACGATGAGGGCGAGACCGATGGCGCTGCGTCGTGAGAGTTTTTCGTTGAATGCCAGGCGCGCAAATAGTACCGATACGACAATCGATAGTTTGTCGATCTGCACCACGACACTCACCTGGCCTGCAGCGATGGCATAGTAATAGAGCAGCCACGATGCTCCGGTCGCGATGCCCGATGTTGCGAGAAATGTGAGTTCGCGCCGGTCAGCGTGCGCGACCTGCTCCAGTTTTCCCTTGGCTGCCACGATTGCCCATGCCATAACCAGTACCACACAGGTACGGATTGCCGTGGCCAGGTTGGACTCGACGCCTTCGATGCCAACCTTGGCAAGGATGGACGTGAGCGCCGCGAACGCGGCGGCACCGAGGGCGTAAGCGAGCCAGGTCCGGTCTTGCTGCTGCTCGGGTCCGGCGGACTGCTTCTTCTCGATCATTAAAAACGTGCCGAGGGTGATGACAGCGGTTCCCACGAGCTTAACCGCAAGGTTGCTCGTCTCGCCAAAAAGCACGATGGCGATCAGTGCAGCGAGTACGGTGCTCATCTTGTCGACTGGTACGACCTTATTGACGTCTCCGATGCCCAACGCCTTAAAGTAACAGATTCACGAAGCACCGGTGGCGAGTCCCGAGAGGACGAGAAAGAGCCAGGATCTGGATTCGATGCTGCCAATGGTTCCAATGGATCCAGAAATGCCCGCCATTGCCCAGGCGAAAACGAGCACCACGCAGGTGCGAATGGCCGTCGCGACATCGGAGTCGGTCTGCTTGATGCCGCATTTGGCCAGGATAGATGTGATGCCGGCAAAGAAAGCCGACACAAATGCTGCTGCGACCCACGACACGGGTGAAATGCCTCCCCAAAGAACGACCGCGCCAGATTACGGCGCTCGTCCGATGATACCGTCCCGCCATGAAGCTTTGATATCGCTGTGGTGAGACAGGGGCCATAGTTCGAGAGGGCATTTGGTTAAGGCTCGAATCGAAGATATGCTGTCGGCTTCTCTTTGGTTGCCGAGATCTAAACGGCATGTCGTGAAGGGTGGTAGCGACGTTGTTGCTGCTTCTTCTTATCTAGTAAATGAGGTGGGGTGCCGCCCAAGCCCTTTAGCTGTCGATTACAGGTCGCGTGCTCGATAGACCTTGGTGCTGACGGCGCAGCTGATTGCGCATAGCACGAGGGCCAGTACGGCAATTCCTGCGCACAGACCGCCAAGGACGGCAGGATCGGGATTCGCTCCGGCAATCGACATGAGCCAGTTGCTAATGGGGTTGGAAGAGCTCAGCATTGCCATGGTACCGCAGCCCATCAGGGCAAACAGGCCGACGGAAAGGCGCAGCGCCTCCATGTGTCCAAATCGAAAGAACAGCGGCTGTGCCAAAAACACCATCATGAGGGAGATGAGCATCGATGCGGCGGAGGCTATTGTGATCTCAAAGACGGTCTGTCCCGTCGAGGGAATGCCCGTGTGATCGAAGAACGGAAGGGCGATGATGTTCAAAAGCACGGCGGCGCATGCCATGACGGCCGAGAAAGCAATAATGCACAGGTAGCGTGCGCAGATGATGTCTTTGCGCGAGAACGGCAGCGTTGCCCGATAGCGCTCCCAGCCGTTTTGGTTATCGTAGCCAGCCAGTGAGTTCATGATTATGATGGGCGACATGGCGCTGACCGCGCAGGCGCCGGCGCTCATACCGGAATCGCCGTCCGATGCGTTGGCAAGGGTTAGCACGACGAAGATGAACAGGCCGACGCCCGCAATGCTCGGGATGAGCGTGCGAGCGATGGCGAGCTCGGACATAAAGGCGCGTTTCATTTTGAAGCCCCTTTCAGCGTGAGGCGAAGATAGTCGTCAATGGTTGCCCGATCGTAGGGAATCTCGGGAAAGGCCTCGAGCGTTTCGCGACGGTTGGGCACGAGCACGTCCACGCTGTAGGCGTGGCGGGCG
>URNJ01000032.1 GCA_900549215.1 uncultured Collinsella sp. | reverse complement strand
GGCTGCCGAATATCTCGATTGCCCCCTTGTGACGATCCCGGGCGCGCATAACGGTTTGCGCGATCGCCCCGTTACGGCGGCAAACGCCGTTCGCGACGTCTTGGAGCGTTAGCACGCTCGATGACCTGCGGGGAGAGGGGCTGTTAGCGTTTCGTCATTGTTAACGAATGCGCCCATAACCGCGCGCCCGCGGCTCCATTACCGTCGTTTGTCAGGTCATAAAAATGTAACGATAATCGCGCGTTTGCCTTCAGCTGTTAGATGTTACCCTTGTACCAATTGATATGCACCGTTGCCGTGCGTAACGATAGGAAGGGCCCCATATGCTCAATAATCACGAGGTCAATCTAACCGACGAGGAAGCTGCCGCCGAGGTCGCCCGCGTCGCGAAGACCTACCCCGTGGTGCGTTTGCTGTCGGCCGATCAGATTAAGAGCGAGCCTAACTGCCTGCTCGCCGGCAATCGGTGCCCTTGTCTGCGTCAGTCGAGTCTTGAGGCCTTGGCAGATTCCGATGAGGTGTCGGAGCAGCTGCTCAATGATGGTACCGAGTACCGCGCTCGCCTGCGCCCTCTGAAGGTTGAGGGCGAGCCTCACGTCCTGCTGATGGTGCGTCCGATCGATGAGCAAGAGGCTGCAGAAGAGGACCTCGTCTACACCGATGTGCTGACGAGTGTGCGCAATCGCCGATATTACGAGGAAAAGCTCCGTAGCGCCCGCATGAATGCCGGCGTTGCGGTGATCGACCTTGATGATTTTAGGGTCTTCAACGATACGTGTGGCCGTCATGCCGGCGACCTTGCGCTCGGTGCTGTGGCGACGGCCATACGCAGCGGAATTCGTTCGACTGACGAGCTTGTACGCTATGGCTGCGACAAGTTTGTGGTCGTCATGCCCAATATCCCCTCCGATGACTTCACCCGTCGCCTGCACCAGGTGTCCGATGCCGTTCATGCCACGATTGTTCCGGGCCATGAGTACGTGAGCTTGACGGCATGTATTGGTGGCGTTCGCATTCATGGCGAGACGGTCGATGAGGGAGTTGGCCGCGCTGTCCAGTTATTGAGCCGCGCTAAGGCAAAAGCCGGTACGGTCGTGACCGACGCCGATTCCATCGAAGCCTTCCAAAGCGAAAAGCCTTTGGTGCTTATCGTCGATGACTCCGACATGAACCGAGCCATTCTCAACGAGATGCTCAAGGACGAGTATTGCATCCTCGAGGCCGACAACGGTCGTACGGCGCTCGACATGGTCGACCGCTATGGCGATGAGTTGTCGCTCGTGCTGCTGGATATTGTCATGCCGGGCATAAGCGGCTTTGAGGTGCTGGCCGATCTGTCGCGCCGATCGGGTATCGACAATCTGCCTTTCATCATGATTTCGAGCGAAGATTCCGATGATATGGTTCTGCGCGCGTACGAGCTGGGCGCCTCGGACTATATCAACCGCCCGTTTGACTCCCGTGTCGTGCGCCGCCGTGTAAGCAACACCATCCGCCTATACGCCAAACAGCGCCGCCTGACGAGCCTGCTGTCCCAGCAGTACAACGAGCGCGTCAAGAACAGTCGCATGCTCATCGACATCATGGCCGGCGTCATGGAGCTTCGCAATGGCGAGAGCGGCAGGCACGTTACGAACATCGAAAAGCTGACCGAGCTGCTGCTTGGCTGTCTGGTCCAGCGTAGCGGCACGATCTCCCTCGACAATGAGGAACGCTCCACGATTGCCCTGGCTTCGGCGCTGCACGATATCGGCAAGATGTCGATTGACGATGCGATTCTCAACAAACCCGGGCGCCTTACGCCCGAGGAGTTCGAGATTATGAAGACGCATACCACGATCGGCGCCGACATGTTGCTTGAGCTGGGCCGCCATCATGTCGGCAATGCGCTTATGGAATATGCGTACCAGATTGCGCGTTGGCATCACGAGCGCTGGGACGGCAAGGGTTATCCCGATGGCCTTAAGGGCGACGAAATTCCCATTGCCGCACAGGTGGTTTCGGTGGCTGACGTGTACGATGCGCTGACGAGCGTGCGCGTGTACAAGGACGCTATCCCGCACGAGGAGGCGATCCAGATGATCCTGGATGGTAAGTGCGGTACCTTTAACCCGCTGCTGCTCGATTGCCTGCTCGAGGTGCAAGACCAAATTGCCGAGACGTTGGCACGCCCCGCCGACGTCGTCGCGTTTCCCACGATTTAGTTTGACCAAAGGAGTTTTTAATCCATGATTTCCATGCGTGAGGCGTATGAGAAGATCGGCGCTAATTATGATGACGCGTGCGCTCGGCTGATGGGCGAGGAAATGCTTGCCCGCTTTGCCCTCAAGTTTTTGGATGACGAGAGCATGGACAAGCTGGAGGCCGCCATGGCGGCGGGAGACGCCGAAGGTGCGTTTATGGCAGCGCACACGCTCAAGGGCGTGAGCCAGAACCTGGGATTCGATAATCTGTACGAGCCGGCGGTCGTGGTGACCGAGGCGCTGCGCGGCGCCGATGCCGTTGACGGCGCTCGCGAGGGAATGCATGCGTTGCAGCAGCAATATGCGGCTACGATGTCGGCCCTGTGCGAGGCGGCCGAATAAGAGCTTGCGAGCCTTGATGACTATGAGAGTGGATAATCTCCCGTTTTAGGCCCGGTGGTGGCCTCAAAGTGGGAGATTATCCACTCTCGTTCGATACGTGTCCAAAAATCCACTCTCACCCCTTCTGATTAGTGAATGGGCTATGCGCACTGGCGGGGCTTTCCGCATGCAATCAATATCGTTGTTCGATAAACTGTTCGAATAACGATAGAGTCGATGAGGGTGAGTGTATGTCTAACAGCGTTCAGCGTATGGCCAAAGCGGGCGAAAATATCAGGAAGCTTGGCTTTTGCATGGCAGCCGTTTTTGCAGGGATGCTCGTCGCTTTTGCCGCGTTGGTTGTTTACGTGATCTGGTATGCGGTTGCAAACGTTGCTTCTGTCGATTCTTTCGGCGTCGTGACGCTTCTCGATGGCGGGTGCATCGTTATCCCAAGCGGACTGTGCCTGGCACTCGTCGTGGGTATTTCGCTTGTCGTTCTGTGTGGGATCAGCCGTAACATCTCGCGAGGCGTCTCGCCCTTTACCAAGACGCATGTGCGGCTTATCCGTGTTCTTGCGCTTGCCTTTGCTGTTAACGCCGCGGTTTCGATTATTGGTGCCTACGGATCGGTCAGTCTTACCATTGGTGGGCTGGAGCTTTACGTCGTGCCTCATTCCTTCGTTATTGAGATTTGCCAAGGCGTTGCCTTTGATGCGGGGTCGCTTATCGGCGCGGCTGTCTGTCTGTGTATCTCGGTGATCTGGAGTTATGCCTCGCTGCTCCAAGAGCAGTCTGACGAGCTTGTGTAGGAGGAAGCATGAGCTATCTCATCATCGAGCTTGAGACGCAGCTGCTTAAGACCGGAAAGACCAGTGCTGATCTGATTCGTGCCACGGGGCATACTCCGGCTAATATTTCAAAGCTTAGAAACGGAAAGATAAAAGCTATTCGCCTAAAGACGCTCCTCGATATCTGTGATGAGCTTGATTGTCAACCGGGAGATATTATTCAGCGCGTGAGCGAGAAAGAGCTTGAGGAGCTTATTGTCGAGCGCGCAAAAAATGTCGTGAGACAGATGCGGGACGGCGGAGGCAATGAGGTATCGCTTCCGACATCAGTCTTCGCTGTCGATTTGAGTGACGAGTAGCATATAAAGAACAACTATAACGAAATATCAGTGTAACGGAACCCGTGTCTAACACGGGTTCTTTGTTTATTAATTATCTTGACAAATATAAGTTATCGACAAACAATAACATTAAGAACGAACGATAAAAGAAAGGAGGAACGATATGAGCTGGATTGTAAAGCCGAGTTATGTGGACCCCGGTGGTGGGTGCAACGGTTACTGCAAGGCATTCTGTGGAGCACGCGTCTGCGTCAATAACTGCAGTAAAAACTTGTGTGTTGTTAATTTCTAGCAGTTGCGGCTGCTGCCAGGCGACAGTCTGGCAGCAGCGGTTTTGTTATCAAGCAGAATAGGAGGCCAATGAGCGCATCAGCGATAAAGCTATCAAAGGTGTCAAAGCGCTATGGGAAACGGCGTGTGTTGCATGACGTTTCCTTCGAGGTGCATCAGTCTGAACTTTGCGCCCTTGTTGGTGCAAACGGGGCGGGCAAAAGCACGCTTATTAAAATAGTGCTGGGCCTCTGTGAGCCATCGTCGGGGAGCGTGGAGCTCTTTGGAGGCAAGTCGAAAAAAGAGCTGAGCCTGATGCGGACGCGTGTCGGCTATGTGCCAGATTCC
This sequence comes from uncultured Collinsella sp., assembly GCA_900549215.1. Taxonomy (GTDB): domain Bacteria; phylum Actinomycetota; class Coriobacteriia; order Coriobacteriales; family Coriobacteriaceae; genus Collinsella. The sequence continues at coordinate 10,288 of URNJ01000032.1, read as the reverse complement.
AGCGGAGCATACCAATCCCTCAGTGCGGTGGAGAATCTTCGGATCCGATGTGCGGAATGGGGGCTCGATGAGAAACGTGAGGTTCCTCGCGTCTTGGGCCTAGTCGGGCTGGACGTCGATGAGAAAAAGAGCGTGAGCAGTTTTTCTCTGGGAATGAAACGGCGACTGGATATAGCTACGGCTTTGTTGGGCGACACCGACGTACTAATTTTCGATGAGCCGGCAAATGGGTTGGACCCGCTGGGCATCGAGAGTATATGGGCCCTTATCGGCCGATTGAATCGAGAACAGGGTAAGACCATGCTCATCTCTAGCCATGATTTGGATGAGTTGGCATCGGTTGCAACAAGTTGCGTGTTTATTCATGACGGTGAACTGCTGAAAAAGGAATCGATGGATGTCATAAGGGATGAGGCGTCGTCCCTAAAAGAATATTACAGGCGCTTGATGAACGCGGTCTCGCTATGAAGCGGGCGATCCATCCCATAAAGGCAGATATGATGCGTCTACACAGGATGTTTCCGGCGCAGTTTGGTCTTACGCTTATGTTGGCGTGCGGTCTTCTCTTCGGTGTTTTTCTAAATAACGGAGCAACGTTGCTAGGCTTTGGCTATGGCGTTTGTGGGGAGGATATTGGTTTCTTCTGGAATGCAATCGATCCTTCTGCGCCTGATGAGTCCCTTGCGCGCAGCGCTTTTGCCGGTACATCCCTGTTCGTTCCACTCATCGTTTGTTTGGTGCTTTTACAGGAGCATGGCTATAAAGAGGGATACCGAATTTCTTCAGCAAGAGGTCTCGCCCGCTTTAATGGGGCCTTGGCACATGTGCTTTCGTCTGCTTTAATAGTCGGCGCAGCATATAGCGCACTTTGCCTTCTTTTGTTTGCAATAGCCATACTGCGTGGGGGGCAAAACTACACGCACGGCATGCTGACTGCATTTTTGCCTGCGATGATAATCAACGCCGTATTGGTGATATCGGTTGCGTTGGAGACGATGACCATCTATCGGATTACAGGCAGCGCTGTATTGAGCGGGGCTGCAATCATAATTGGATTTGTCATGAGCCTGACGCTCTACGGAAGCTTCCTTCAGGTGCCTATACCATCCTTGCGATGGGTCTTACTCCTTCCGGGGCCGTACCTTGGAGTCGGATGTGCCCTTGGGTATAGCGATATGGGACAGCTGACGCTTCTGGGATATGGCGTGGCAGCCAGCTGTCTATCGGTATTGATTTACGCTCTCGTGAGCTTTCGTGCCGGGGGTGTGTTCAATGACTCGTCAGATTAGAAGATTCCTCCATTCAGAATGGAAGCATGTGAGCAAATGGGCGTACGCCTTAATCCTGGTAATTTATGCGTACATGGTGGTATTGCAGCTTAATTCTTTCCCGATGTGGTTCTGTAGCCTCCGTGAGAACAGTTTCTTGGGCTTTTTCCCAGACCCGACGCTTCGGCTATCGGCAGAGGACGTCGTTCTATTTGGTAATGCAGAGGTTTTTCGCGGTCTGCTGTTCAACGTAGCCCCGTTGGCTCATGCATTGTACTTTCCGTTTGTCGCGGCTTGTATCGTGCCGCGCTTTGTCAGTTCGGACTTTATTGAGGAACCGTGGGGGCTGTCGGAGGCTCGGGGAGGGAAGCGTGTGTGCGCTATCGTTGCGCGAGTGGTGCTGTCTTCTTTTGCCCTTTTGGGCGCGTTTATCCTGACGAGTGTCGTTTTGTACTGTCTTAACTGCGCAATCGTTCTGGATGCTCAACAGTATTTCAACCTGCATGTATTTTGCTATCGACTTGTTCTTGCTGCCGCTGCCTGCCTTGCATACGTGGTCTCTTGCGTGATCGCTGTTTCCTATTTTGGGTCCGGCTTCGGTCCGATTGGCATGCTGTTGCTTGTCAACGTTGTAGCGATCTACATACAGATCGGGGCCAATTCCATGCTTCCGCTTCCAGCCTCGATGCTCATGTGGATTTGTGGCGTGACCCCGTTGGGGAATAGTCAATGCATTTCGATTCTAATTGACTGCCTAATAAACGTAGCAAGCGTTTTTGCCATTTGCTTTACCGTCGACCGATTGCGGTCGAGATTTCTTTGATTGCTTGTGAGGGATAAACATACCGAGCATACCAAATACAGGGGGGGCGGGCACCGTGGCTGGTGTCCGCCCCCCCCGCTGGCTTAGGAGGCTTTAACTTGTGTGGCTTGCGAGCTAACGGGCCTGCTTAACCTTTGCCGCTGCCTCGACAAACGACTTCCACAGGTTAAAGTCGGTCTCGAGCGTCTGCCAGGTGTACTCGGGATGCCATTGCACGCCCAGGCAGAAAGGCTGGCCTTCGACCTCGATGCACTCGGGAACGCCGTCGGTTGCCTTGGCGACCAAGCGCGTGCTTTTACCCAGACGGTCGACGCAGCAGTGGTGTGCGGAGTTGGTCTGGATAAGTCTGTGCCCGCCAACCGCGCGCTCCAGAAGCGAGCCCGGCACGACCTCGACGGGGTGCACGGGATCGTTGAGCACGTGGGTATGGCGCCACTGCGTGCGCCCCTCGCGAGCGCCCAGGCTCGGTACGTCCATGCACAGGGTGCCGCCAGTGGCGACATTGAGCAACTGCGTGCCGCGGCAGGTGGTAAAGAGCGGCTTTTTGGCACGGAGCACCTCGCCGACCAGCTTAAACTCAAAGCTATCGCGAATCTCGCAGCAGAGGGTGGGGTCGTAGGGTCGATCATCGCCCCAGCGCTTGGGGTTGACGTCCGGGCCGCCGGGAATGGCGATGCCGTCGGCGATATCGACGTAATGACGGATAACCTCAATGTCCTCGGTGATGGACATCTGCAGCGGCAGACCGCCGGCGGCAAGGATGGCATCGACAAAGACGCTTGCGATTTCCTCGTTGGGGGAGAGCGTCTCGCTCAAAAACGGCTTCGCCTCTTCCCAGCGCGGCGCGACGAGGATGAGTGGGCGGTCGGCGGGGGCGACGTCGACGTGCGGAGTGTAGGACGATGAGGTGCGGGTTCCGATCATGGTTGCGGCTTTCGAGTTTGGATGGGCATGGCGGGCGGGTGGACGGTCTGGTTAGTGGCCCTTGATGGAGTTGAGGAAGTCCTGGGTGCGCTTGGTCTGGGGATGGTCGAAGAACTCGTCGGGCGTGCCGGTTTCCACGATCTGGCCGTCGGCCATAAACACGACGCGGTCGGCCACGCGGCGGGCGAAGTTCATCTCGTGCGTGATGACGATCATCGTCATGCCCTGCTGGGCCAAGCGCACCATGACCTCGAGCACTTCGTTGATCATTTCGGGGTCAAGGGCACTCGTGGGCTCGTCAAAAAGCATGGCCTTGGGCTGCATGGCGAGTGAACGGGCGATGGCCACGCGCTGCTGCTGGCCGCCCGAGAGCTGTGCGGGCACCTTATCGGCCTGTTCGGCCACGCCCACGCGGCTCAGTAGGTCCATGGCGCGCTCACGAGCTTCCTCCTTGGACACGCCCAGCACATCGACCGGCCCCAGCATGACGTTCTGCAGTACGGTCATATGTGCGAACAGGTTGAACTGCTGAAACACCATGCCCAGTTCGGCACGCATGCGGGCAAGGTCCTTGCCTTCCTGCGGCAGGGGCTCGCCCTCGATGAGGATCTCGCCCGAGTCGATGGTTTCCAGACGGTTGATGGTGCGGCACATGGTCGACTTGCCCGAGCCCGAGGGCCCGATCACAACGACGACCTCGCCGCGGTCGACCGAGAGATTGATGTCGTTGAGGACGTGTAGATCGCCATAGTGCTTATCGACGTGTCTGAGCTCGATCAGCGGCTGATTGCCGGCGGAAGAGGTGCTCTGTGCCATGGTGCTCGGCTCCTTATGACTCGAAATGGTAAAGCGTTAGCGGATGATGGTCGCGCCGGTCTTGTGCGAAACATAGACAGCGGCCTTGTTGATCGCGACGTTGATGAGGATGTAGATGACCGCGATAACCAGGTAGACCGACACGAGGGCGTCGTAGTTGGTAATGAGCACGCGGGCATTTTGCATGAGGTCGGGGTAGCTCACCACATAGGCGACGGTGGTGTCTTTGACTACGACCACGAGCTGCGAAATCAACGACGGAATAATAAACCGAATCGCCTGTGGTAACACGATTTTAAAGGTGATTTTAGCCTTGGAGAGACCGAGCGCCTGAGCGGCTTCGACCTGGCCGCGCGGTACGGCGTTGACGCCGGCGCGGAAGATTTCGGCGAGTACGCCGGCTGCGGCGAGCGCGACGGGGAGCGTGAGCATCCAAAACGACGGCAGCGCGATCTTGTACTGGGGCAGCACCAAAAAGAAGAAGTAGATGAACAGGAGGCTCGGAACGCCGCGGAAGAAATCGGTGAGCACGCGGCAGACCAGCTGCAGCGGCTTAATGTCGCTGGTGCGGCCGAGCATAAGGGCTAAGCCCAGCACCAGCGCGATGGCGCCTGCGGTGAGCGCGACCTTGACGGTACCTTCAAAGCCAGCAAGCAGAAACTTCCAGGTGGAGAGGTGCGTAAAGAAATACCAATAGTGGACCGAAAGCTGACCGGTCACATAAAAGCGCTGCAGCACGAGGACGACGAGTGCGGCGACGGCGACGAGTGAGATGGCGGTGCCGATGCGAATCTTGGCGCGCATCTTGGGGCCGGGAGCCTCGTAGAGCGCATCGCGCATGGTGAGTGCAGGGGAGGAATGCTTGCTCATCGGAGGATCCTCACCTTCTTATCGATGTAGTTGCCAATGTGGCTCACCACAAAGGCCGTGCCCAGGTAGCCGAGTGCCGAGATAAAGAACGCGGCGACGCCGCCGAGCGAGCGCGTGTTGATGTAGCTCACCACGCCGGTAAGCTCTTGCGGCTTAAGCGGCACCTGGCTGCCCAAGGCGGTAGTGAGCATGACGGCGATAAAGAGGTTGGTCATGGGCAGCACGCTCGAGCGTAGTGCCTGCGGAATCACGATCTTGGCGAGGATACGGCTGAAGCTCATGCCGAGCGAGCGGGCGGCTTCCACCTGGCCGACACCGACGGTGTTGATGCCACTCATAAAGTTCTCGGAGCCAAAGGCCGAGCCCAAAAGGACTGTGGCGACGATAACGCAGGCGCGGTAGGGCAGGACGACCTTGAGCGGCGGCAGCGCATAGACGACGATGATGAGCAGTGCGATGCCGGGGATGTTACGGAAGACCTGAACATACAGGTCGCCAAAGACGCGCAGCGGCTTGAGCGGCGACACGCGCATTACGGTGACGGCGACGGCCAGTACCATGGCGATGACAAACGACTCAAGCGTCATGCCCCAGGTTGCTAGCAGCGCGTCGATATAGTTCTGGCCATAGAGCGACCAGAGCTCGGAGAGACTCATGCGGACCTCCTGCCGATAAGGAAAGGGGCTCCCGTGTGTACGGAAGCCCCGACAACTCAGTGAGGAAACAGTTTAGCGCAATAAAGCGCATCGTGCGTTTCCGTATGGTTTCGCAGCGGCCGTTACTGGACTCGCTGCCTAGGCGCCGACCTCGGGCAGCTCGGGAACATTAGTGTCGCCCGTACGGTCGCCAATGCAGATCTGCCACAGCTCGGTCCAGGTGCCGTCGTCCTCGATCTTCTTAAGGAAGTCGTTGACGAAGGCGACGCCGTCGGAATCGAGCGGCAGGCCGATGCCATAGGGCTCCTTGCTGCCGAAGGGCTTGCCGGCGATCTTGTACTTACCGGGCTCGCGGACCAGGGCGCTCTGCTGCATGTTGTTATCGATGACGTAGGCATCGACGCGACCTTGCTGGAGTGCCTGACGGGCTTCCTCGTCGGTCTTGAACTCCTGCTGGCTGGCCTTGGGGGCGAACTCCTCCAGGATGGCGGGGCCGTTGGAGCCGGACTGGACGGCGACGTTCTTGTCGGCCAGATCGTCGACGCTCTTGATGTCGTCGTTGTCGGCGAGCACCAGGATGGCCTGCTGGGTGTAGTAGTAGGGGCCGGCGAAGGAGACGAGCTTCTTGCGCTCGTCGGTGATGGTGTAGGTGGCAAAGACGGCGTCGACCTGGCCGTTCTGCAGGACGGACTCGCGCGTGTCCGAGGTCACCTGGGTGATCTCGACCTTGTTCTCGCCCAGAATGTAGTTGGACAGGAGCTGTGCGATACCGGCGTCGAAGCCGCGGGTCTGACCGTCTTTCTCGTTGAGGAGGGAGAAGAGCGTGGAGGTCTGAACGCCACCGATCTTAAAGACGCCGGCGTCCTTGACGGCCGTGGCCCAGGTGCTGGCGGCGATGGCGTCGTCATCGGCCTTGGGGCCGTTGTCGACGAGCTTGTCGAACGCCTTGGCATCGAGCGTAGCGGAAACCTCGGTATCCTCGGAGCCCTTGGTGGAGCCGGTGGCGGAACCCTTGTCGGCCTCGGCGCTGGTGTCAGAGCAGCCGGCAAGACCAAGGCCGGCGACGGTTGCGAAGGTGGCGGCGACAAAGCCGCGGCGGTCGAGAACGACCTGCTGGGAGAGGTTCTTGCTCATGGTAGAACACCTTTCTCAATAAAATCCCTAGCGGTTGAGTAGAGTTATACCCTATCCCGCTCTGATGGGTCAACACGAAATAACTCAGAAACATACTTGCCTTATGGGTTATTCTGCCTACCAAAAAGGGACAGGCACCTTTGTGGTGGTTCTTGCAGATGTGGTGGCATGCCTCGCTGCTTTGTCTCGATCTGTAACAGGTAGACGAGGAAATGGGTCCTTACTGTTACAGATTGAGATTTTCTCTTCAGGGGAATTCGAATGTCTCGATCTGTAACAGTTAGACGGACAAAAGGTCTCAATCTGTTACAGATTGAGACAAAGGTCAGGGACTAAGACGTCTTGTCTCGATCTGTAACAGTTAGACGGGAATTCGGGCCCTAGATGTTACAGATTGAGACAAATGAGTTGGGAAAATAAAAACCTCCGCAGGGATGCTTCCCTTGCGGAGGTTTTCTTACTCGTTGAGTAGTCTCACGGTTTCGGCGGCCATGTTCTCGACCGTCATGCCGTTCTGAGCGAGCAACTCGTCGGGGTCGTAGCGGTCGGGGAAGCCCTTGGCGATGCCGAAGGTGCGCGTACGCATGGGCGTGCAGGCTAGGTAGCACGCCACGCGCTCGCCCCAGCCGCCGTCCAAGATGCCGTCCTCGAGGGTGACGACAACGCGATGCTCGGCGGCAAGGCTGTCGAGGAACTCGCGGTCGAGCTCGGTTGCAAAGCGAGGGTTGACGAGCGTGGCCTCGATGCCGTGCTCGGCAGCCAGACGGTTTGCCACGCGCTCGCCCAGCTCAAAGAAATCACCGAGCGCGAGCACGGCAACGTCGCGACCTTGGCGTACCACGTTGTAGCGAACGGCGCTGTAGTCGGTGTCCTCGGCGGGCGCCAAATCGGAGCGGCTAACCAGGCCAATGCCCGGTACGCGGATCGCCACGGGATGCTCGCGGTGGTCGAGCGACCAGCTCAGCATGGACAGGTATTCCTCCATGCAGGCCGGCGCCAAGTAATGCATGTTGGGAAGTCCGCCCAGCATGGAAATATCAAAGAACGAGAGGTGCGTCTCGGATGTGGTGCCAAAGATCGACGCGCCAAACACCAAGATGGTTGCGGGGGCATCGTTGAGGCACAGGTCGTGCCACAGCTCGTCGTAGGCGCGCTGCAAAAAAGTGCCGTACACACCAAAGACTGGCTTGGCGCCCGAGCGCGCAAGCGCGGTGGCAAAGGTCACGGCGTGCTCCTCGGCAATGCCCACATCGACGAACTGTTTGCCGGCGGCGGCGCGAAGCTCGGGTGTAAAGCCCATGATGTAGGGCGTGGCGGCCGTGATACCCACGACCTGCGGATCGTGCTCGATGGCGGCGCTGAGCGCCTCGCCCGTAATGTCGGCATAGGTGCGCGGCGCAGGCTCGCTCGGATGGCCCGGGCAGAGCTTGCGCCCAGTCGCCATGTCAAACGGGCCAACGTGGTGCCAGCGCTCGGGGTCGCTCTGGGCCGGTTCAAAGCCCTTGCCCTTGGCGGTGGAGACGTGCAGTACGATGGGATGATCGATATTGCGCAGTTCCTGCAGCGCGTCGACGAGGGCCAACACATCGTTACCGGCGTCCAGATAGCGGTAGTCGAGCCCCATCGCGCGGAAAACGTTGCGCTCACAGGTGCCGTTGCTGGCGCGCAGCTCGGCCAGATTGCGATAGAGGCCACCGTGGTTCTCGGCGATGGACTGGTCGTTGTCATTGACGATGATGATCAGGTTGCTGTCGAGCTCGGCGGCATTGTTAAAGCCCTCAAACGCCAAGCCGCCCGAAAGCGAGCCGTCGCCAATAACAGTAATGACGTTATACGCATCGCCCGCCAGGTCACGAGCGTGCGCCAGGCCGCAGCCCAAGCTCACCGAGGTCGAGGTATGGCCCATGGCGAACAGGTCGTGCTCGGACTCGTCGGGATTGGCAAAGCCAGAAGCCTCACCATAACGCTCCGGATCGATATAAGTGTACGCGCGCCCGGTCAGCGCCTTGTGGGCGTAGGTCTGGTGCGAAACGTCAAAGACAATCTTGTCGATGGGGGAGTTAAATACGCGATGAAGCGCAACCGTAAGCTCAACGACGCCCAAGTTGGGGGCAACGTGCCCGCCGACGGCGGCGGAGCTTTCGAGGATTGCCTGACGGATCTCGCCGCAGAGCAGCGGAAGCTCGGCGCGGTCGAGAGCCTTGACGTCCTCGGGCGTTGTCGTTTGCGTAAGCAGCATCGTTGTGGGTTACTCCATGCGAATCGTGCGCCGGCACTCCCTCGGCCGGCACAATTGCACAAAACAGTCTCGCACATTTTGGCGTTTGATATGTGACGGCGGCGCGGTAATTCGACAACTGGTGGGGCAAAACGTTTTGTCCGATGCCATACTGATAGATTCGATGATGATTTTTTCAATACGTGCAGGCCGTGGCTTGCCGCCGTGAGCCGCTGGAAGGAGGCAGCATGTCCGATGCCGTTCGTGCCGAGAAAATCGCGCACGAGGTCGACGATGCCGCCCGCCAGCTCGCCCAGGCGAGCCGCTTGGACCTGACGCGCGAGTTTATCCAGCATGGCGACGTGACGGTCTATGCACATGTGACCTCGGTGGCACGGGCAAGTCTGTCCTTTGCCGAGCACTTGGGCCGTGCTGGCATTTCGATCGACCGTGCCTCGCTGCTGCGCGGGGCCTTGCTGCACGACTACTTTCTCTATGATTGGCACGACCCCGACCCGAGCCATCGACTGCACGGATTTCGACATCCGTTTTTTGCCCTGGCGCGTGCCGAGGAAGATTTTGAGCTGACGCCGCGCGAGCGGAATATTATCGTGCGGCATATGTTTCCGCTGGTGCCGGTGCCGCCGACGTGTCGCGAGGCGTGGATTGTTTGTCTGGCGGATAAATGGTGTGCTCTGCGTGAGACGGTCGCCGGCCGCCTGCCGCGCAAGGACGAGACGGACGATAGCGTGAGTAAAGCATCGAGTGAAAAGAGGAGAGGGTAGACGGTGGGGACCGCAATCGACATGTCCTTTGACGGCGCGACGCTTGCCGCCTGCCCGCTTTCGGCACTGGTGCTCTCGTTTGCCTTCTACGGTTTTTGCGGCTGGGCATGGGAATCGACAGTCTGCGCCATGCTCAACCACGGACGCTTTGCCAACAGCGGCTTTTTGCTGGGACCGTGTTGCCCTATCTATGGCGCGGGCGGCATTGCCTGCTGGCTGCTGTTGCGCGGGATTCCGGATGCCCCGAGCCAGTTTGTCGCTGCAGCGCTCGTATGCAGCGTGATTGAGTACAGCGTGGGCGTGCTGTTGGAAAAAACAACGGGCGCTCGCTTTTGGGATTACTCGCACCTGCCGTTTAACTTGCACGGACGCATCTGTCTGTACTGGGCCTGCGCGTTTGGCTTGGGTGCGTTGTGCATTTGCCGTTTAGTGGAGCCGGCATTGCTGGGACTGCTTGGCCATCTGCCGGTGCTGATTGTGCGGCTGTCCGCCTTTATCGCCGCGGTCGCGATGATGGTCGACGCGGCATGCTCGTTGGCGAGCTGGCGGCGTCTGTCCGATCAGCTGGAGCGCGTGCGCGCCGACCTTGCCGACCGTATCAACGAGTCGCTTGCCGATGCGTCCGACTCCATGCTCGAACGTATTCCCGATTCGGCGATCGACTCGGTGACACAGACGCATATCCGCAGCCGTGCCGTTAACGCGTGGCTGGCCGAGCTGGGTGACGCCGCGCTTGACGCCCTGCGCGAGAAGGCTTCGATGCCGACGTTTATCGCGGATGGTGCTCGCGGCCT
>URNJ01000031.1 GCA_900549215.1 uncultured Collinsella sp. | reverse complement strand
CCAAGCCCCCAAGATCGTCCCCATTCGGTGACGGCTATGCGTCCTGCGGACGCTGAAAAATTTTAAGAAGCAAAAGAAAACCTCTATGCAAATGGTTCGTCCATTCACATAGAGGTTTCATATTTCCCGTTCACTTGGCATAGGTTAGTATTTTCGCAATACTTCTTTATGCTCCTCTGCCCTTTGAGCAGGAGGATATGCCGGTCCGCAACCACGCCATGGAGTGCCGCATCAATGCCGAAACGCCGGACTTTCTGCCGTCATGCGGAACGGTCACCGCGTTGCGTGTGCCGGGTGGTCCGCGCGTGCGCTGGGATTCCGCCATGTTTACCGGTGCTAAAGTTCCGCCGTACTACGACTCCATGCTTGGCAAGCTCATCGTGTGTGCGCCCACGCGTGACGGCGCCATTCGCAAGATGCGCTCGGCCCTGGGCGAGCTCGTGATTGAGGGCGTGAGCGAAAACAGCGAGCTTCAGCTCGACGTGCTGGCAAACGACGAGTTCTTGTCGGGCATGTATCACACCGATCTGATGGGGCATCTCTATGCTGATGAATAGAAAAGCGAAGACGGTCAACGTCCTCGAGGGACCGATGACCGAGTCGTGCGCCGAGTTTCCCGCGCGCCACGTGTTTATCAAGTGCCCGGAGTGCCGCCGCGTGATCGATGAGGCACGCCTACACGACAACCTCGAGGTCTGCCCTCGTTGCGGCAAACACTTTCGCGTGAGCGGTCGCGCGCGCATGCGCATGACGGTCGACGAGGGCACGTTTGAGGAATGGGATGCCAATCTGGCGCCGGAGGACTTCCTCTCGTTTCCCGGCTATGCCGACAAGCTCAAGAGCGTGAGCGAGCGTTCGGGCGAGCGCGATGCCGTTGTGTGCGGCAGGGGCAAAATCTGCGGTTGCGATACCGCGCTCTTCTTTATGGACGCCAACTTTATGATGGGCTCGATGGGCTCCGTGGTGGGCGAGAAGATCTGTCGCACATTTGAGCGTGCGACCGAGCTGGGATTGCCGGTTGTCGGCTTTACCGTTTCGGGCGGTGCGCGCATGCAGGAGGGCGTGACCTCGCTTATGCAGATGGCCAAGATTTCTGCGGCGGTTAGGCGCCACAGTGAGGCGGGCGGCCTGTATGTCACGGTGCTCACCGACCCCACGACCGGAGGCGTAACCGCGAGCTTTGCTATGGAGGGCGACATTATCCTGGCCGAGCCCGATGCCCTGACGGCATTTGCAGGCCCGCGCGTGATCGAGCAGAACATGCACAAGCGCCTGCCCAAGGGATTCCAGCGCTCCGAGTTTTTGCTGGAGCACGGCTTTTGCGATGCCGTTGTACCGCGTGGCGAGGTTGCGCTCACGGTAGGCGAGCTGCTGGCGCTGCACGAAGGGCACGCGCCCGGCCTGGGGGCACCGCACGAGATTGTGCATACGGGCCGCCGCGGCAAAAAGCTGGGACATTTGTTCAAGCGCTCGGCCGCACCAAAAACCGCGCTCGAGATTGTCAAGCAGACCCGCTCGGCAGATCGCGCCACGGCAGGCGAGATGATCTCGCTGGGCCTGGATGGATTTGTGGAGCTGCACGGCGACCGCTACTTTGGCGACGACGCTGCTGTGGTGGCTGGCATTGGCTGGAAAGACGGACGCCCCGTAACGGTCATCGCCGTCGAGCGCGGCACCACGACTAAAGAGCGTATGCGTCGCAACTTTGGTATGGCACATCCCGAGGGCTACCGCAAAGCGCGTCGCCTGATGCGCCAGGCCGAAAAGTTTGGTCGACCGGTTCTGTGCCTGGTCGATACTTCGGGCGCGTTTTGCGGCATCGGTGCCGAGGAACGCGGCCAGGGTGAGGCGATTGCCCAGAATCTCATAGAGATGAGCGGCCTCAAGACGCCGATTGTCTCGGTGGTGACAGGCGAGGGCGGCTCTGGTGGCGCGCTGGCGCTGTCCGTGGCCGACCGCATCCTGATGCTCTCGAGCTCGGCCTATTCGGTCGTGAGCCCCGAGGCCTGTGCGTCGATCCTGTGGAAGGATACCGAGCGCGCGAATGAGGCCGCCGAGGCGCTTAAGCTCACGGCCCCCGATCTGTTGGCGCTCGGCATCATCGACGGCATTGTTGACGATAGGGGCCTGTCGCATGAGGAGATCGCCGGTGCCGTCATGTCCTCGGCATTTGATGCCTTCGATACGCTTGGGCAGCTCGACGACGCGACCCTCACAAACCTCCGCTACGAAAAGTACCGCGCAATCGGTCAGTACCGCACGATGTGACAAAGGGACAGCCCGCATGTCATATTGGGAAAGGCGTTCCATGCTACAAGTTTCTAACACCTCGTTTACAACGTCGGTTTCATCAAACGCCATGGCCGTGGTGGACTATCTGTCCAAAAGCATGATGTCGGCGCTGCCGTTTATTGTCTGCGCGGCGTTGTTCCGCACCGTCGCTGTCATTATGGGCGAAGGCATGCTGGGCCTGTGGTCTGCCGATTCCGATATCTATCGCCTGTTCTACAGTTGGCTCTATAACGCCGGCTACTACTTTTTGCCCATTTATCTTGGTTGGGCGGCCGCCCGCCAGCTCGGTTGCTCGGAGCAGCTGGGCATGATGCTGGGCGGCGTATTGATTGCGCCCGATCTGCTTAAGCTCGTCGATGCCGCATCGACGACGGGGGCATCGATGACTTCCGTGTATGGTCTGCTTCCCGCGCCGGTCAACGATTACACGACGACTGTTATTCCAGTTCTCCTTTCGGTGCCTGTGCTATGGCGAGTGGAGTGTTTCTTTAAGCGCGTTATCCCTAGGGCCGTGGCATTTTCGTTTGTTCCGTTTGCGACCATGCTTGTCATGGTTCCGGTTTCGCTGTGTATTACGGCACCGGCGGGCAGCTATCTGGGCATGCTGTTGGGCCAGCTTATGTTTATGCTTGGCAATTCCGGTGGCATCGTGTCGCTGCTCACGCTCATAGGGCTTGCCGCGGGCTGGGAGTTCCTAAAGATAGCGGGCGTCAGCAACGTCGTTCTATCGCTTGCGTACGCGCAGTTTATGAGTGTGGGAACGGATTCGTGCATCCTGATTGCCGCGACGATGGCGACGTTCGCCGTTTGGGGCATGCCTTTTGGCGCGTCGCTCCGCGTTGCGGATAAGGACGAGAAGGCGCTCATGCTGGGCTACTCAATCTCGGGTGTTCTTGGCGGCGTAAGCGAGCCGGCGCTGTACGGTTGCGGCTTTAAATATGGCAGGTGCCTGACGTGCATGGCCATTGGCGGCGCCGTCGGAGGCCTTGTTGCAGCCGTGGGCCACGTTACGGCCTATACCATCGGCATGACGAATGTCCTCATGGTCATTGGCTTTGCCACGGGCGGCATCTCGAACCTGCTGTGGTGCTGCGCTGCCGGCGGTGTGGCATTTGCGGTGTCTGCGGCGCTGAGCTGCTGCTTTGGCGTGGTGCCGGCGAAGGGACAGACGATGGGGGACGGAGCCGATTCACCCGAAACCTCGAAGAGCGTGGCCGAAGTAAGCGCGTAAACCTGTGCGACACAAGGACGATTCCTTTGCCATGCTCCAAGGCCGTGGCCCGTGTGGGTCGCGGCCTTTTTGTATCTGAAGGACAAAGTGGCTACACTACAATCCGTTTGAGCAATAGATATATATAGGCAGTACCGTGGGGGCTGATGAAGATGGTCGAGTGGATCGTTCGTCGTGCGCAGGGCGACCGTGCGCGCGTGGGCACGTTGACGGGCATGGTGTGTATTCTCGCTAATGTTGCGCTTTGTGCTGCGAAGGGCGCAATTGGTGTGCTGTCGGGATCGGTTTCGATTGTGGCGGATGCCATGAACAACCTGTCCGATGCCAGCTCGAATATCGTGAGCGTGCTGGGCTTTAAGCTGGCGAGCAAGCCGGCGGACCCCGAGCATCCTTACGGACATGGCCGCTACGAGTATCTCTCGGGTCTGGTCGTGGCGGCGCTCGTGCTGCTGATCGGCGTTGAGCTGGTGAAGTCCTCGGTTGAGCGCATCATCCACCCCGAACCTGTCGAGTTCTCGCTTGCCCTGGTGGCAGTTCTAGTGCTTTCGATGGTCGTAAAGCTCTGGATGGCGGCCCTCAACCAAAAGCTCGGCGATCGCATTGAGTCCGAGACACTGCATGCGACCGCGCAGGATTCCAAGAACGATGTCCTTGCTACGGGTGCCGTGCTGGCATGTGCGATTGTTTCGCAGGTGACGCACATCAATCTTGACGCATGGGTTGGCTTTGCCGTTGGCGCCTATATTGGCTGGAGCGGCCTTGAACTTATTCAAGATACGGTGAGCCCGCTTTTGGGCCAGTCACCCGATCCTAAGCTGGTCAAGCACATTCGAGACAAGATCATGAGCTATCCCGGCGTTTTGGGCGTTCACGATTTGATGGTTCACGACTACGGCCCGGGCAGGAAGTTTGCAAGTGCGCACGCCGAGATGGCGGCCGAGGCCAGCCCGCTGGAAAGCCACGACACGCTCGATAACATCGAACAGTCGTTTAGGAACGAGGACGGCATGATCGTCACGCTTCACTACGACCCCATCGTGACCGACGATCCAAAGGTGGCGAGCATGCGCTTGCGCATCAACGCTATGGCTCAAGAGATCGATAGCCGCCTTTCGATTCATGATTTGCGCTGCGTGCCGGGCCTCACGCACACCAACGTGATTTTTGACTGCGTGCGTCCCTCGGATCTGCAGATGAGTGCCGAAGACTTAAAGCACGCGCTGGCACAACGGGTCGAATCGGAATATCCCAAGTCGATTGCCAAGATTACGATCGACGAAGACTACGTAGGGCATACCCACGAGTAAGGCTGTGCCGGCAAAGCAGGTTATGCAGAAGGGGAGAGCATGAAGAAGCTGTATCTACTCCGCCACGGTCAGACGGAGTTCAACGTCAAAAAGCTGGTCCAGGGCCGCTGCGATTCGCCGCTGACCGATCTGGGCCGTCAGCAAGCCGGGATGGCAGCCGCATGGCTTAAGGGCCACGGCGTCGTCCCCGACAAAGTGGTCTCTTCGCCCTTAGGCCGAGCCATGGACACAGCTCAGCTCGTCGCATGCGAGCTCCTCGGCCCGGACGCAGCAGCCGAGCCCTGCGAAGGCATTATCGAGCGCTGCTACGGCTCCTTCGAAGAAGGCCCGCACGGCGCGCTGCCCACCGACGTCTGGGATCCGGGCGAGGACCTGGTCCCCTTCGGAGGAGAAGGAAGCCAGGCGCTGCAAGAACGTATGGTGGATGCGCTTACCAATATCATGGGCTCCGAGGGCATCGAAACCCTTCTAGCAGTAAGCCACGGCAGCGCCAGCCGCCAATTTATCAAGGCCGCAGCCCCAGAGGGCTTCGAGCTCCCAACAAAACTCCCCAACTGCGCCATCATGATCTTCGATTTCGATGAGGCAAAGCCACAAGCAGAAGGTGAACCATCCCAATGCAAGTTCACCCTCCAGCAAATAGTGGCCCCCCAACAAAGTCATTAGCCTGAACGAGCAGAGTTAAGCAGACATCAACGTGTCGTCTCCCGAGCTTGGCAGAGGGGCGGCGAAATATATTAAGTTTGTCGCGAGTTCCGCACGCAAAGGAAAGCACTTAATGTGCTTTCCGTCTTGCGCAGGACTGTAGAGCAGCAAACTTAATATATTTCGCCGCCCCTCTGCCAAGCCCAGGCGACTCCACGCACTTTACCTGCGTAAACAATGTGAGTGAAATATGAATCTCGATGGATACGCCCGCAGCCGTGTATACTAAACAGCTGTGTGAAACCAGGGGAGTATTCTGGCTGGACAAAATGCCTGCTTAATAGGGTTGTCAGGTAGTCCGGGCGAAATACAAGGCTGGGGAGCACGTCGTGTAAGTAGTGGTCCTCTAGGGGCGTACGCTCGGTGGTGTACGCATTGTCCCAAGACCACGCGAGAGTTGGGATCATATCTTGATCAGCATGATTCTCGGCCGCAAGATTGGCATGACCCAGGTTTGGGACGAGGACGACAACGTCGTTCCCGTCACGGTCATCCAGGCTGGCCCCTGCGCTGTCTCGCAGGTTAAAACTCAGGCAACCGACGGCTATGACGCCGTCCAGATCGGTTTCGGCGACATCAAGGCCAAGAACGTGAACAAGCCCATGGCTGGTCACTTCGCCAAGGCTGGCGTCGAGCCTGTCCGCTTCCTTCGTGAGGTCCGCGTCGAGAACGGCGAGGAGCACAAGGTCGGCGAGGTCGTTACCGTCGCTGATTTCGCTGATGTCGAGAAGGTCGACGTCATCGGTACCTCCAAGGGTAAGGGCTTCCAGGGTCGCATCAAGCGCTGGGGTCAGCGCCGCGGTCCTATGACGCATGGTTCTCACTTCCAGCGTCACCCCGGTTCTATCGGTCAGTGCGCCTATCCTGCGCGCGTCCTCAAGGGCGTCAAGATGGCCGGTCACATGGGTAACGAGCGCGTTACCGTCAAGAACCTTTCCGTTGTCCGCATCGATGCCGAGCAGAACCTCATCTTGGTCAAGGGCGCTGTCCCGGGTGCCAAGAATGGTCTCGTCGCCATCCGTATGGCCTAAGGGCCCAGCCCATTTAGCCCAGCGTCATACCAAGGAGAACACTTAAATGGCAAAGTTTGAAGTAAAGAACAGCGAGGGCAAGAAGGTCGCCGAGGCCGAGCTCGCCGCTGAGGTGTACGGCATCGAGCCGAACATCCACGTTATGCACCACATCGTCAAGTGCCAGATGGCCTCTTGGCGTCAGGGCACCCAGTCCGCTAAGGGCCGCTCTGAGGTTTCCGGTGGCGGCAAGAAGCCTTGGCGTCAGAAGGGCACCGGCCGTGCCCGCCAGGGTTCCATCCGTGCTGCCCAGTGGCGTCACGGTGGCGTTGTCTTCGCCCCCAAGCCCCGTTCCTACGCTAAGCGTATGAACAACAAGGAGGTCAAGCTGGCTATGCGCTCCGCGCTGTCCGCCAAGCTGGCCGATGGCGAGCTCGTGCTCGTCGACGACTACGGCTTCGAGAAGCCTTCCACCAAGGCTGCCGTCGCCATGCTCAAGGCTCTCGGCCTTGAGGGCAAGCGTCTGACCATCATCGTTCGTGATGAGGACGTCAACGCCTACCTGTCGTTCCGCAACATTCCCAAGACGTTCATCATCACCGCTGACGAGGCCAACACCTACGATCTCGTCAACAACAACGCTGTGCTGATGCCCGCCGACATCGCCGCTCACTTCGGGGAGGTGCTTGCATAAATGACCGCCCACGAGATCATCATCCGTCCGATCGTGTCCGAGCGTTCCTTCTCCGGCATGGAGCTGAACAAGTACACGTTCGAGGTCGCCAAGGATGCTAACAAGTATCAGATCAAGGACGCTGTCGAGGAGATCTTCGGCGTCAAGGTCGTTCGCGTGAACACCCTGACGGTCAAGCCCAAGACCAAGCGCGTGCGCTATGTCGCCGGCAAGACCCGTTCTTGGAAGAAGGCCATCGTCACGCTGGCCGAGGGCGACACCATCGAGGTCTTTGGCAACCAGGCCTAAGACTCGCTGCTGTTGAGTGAGCTCATGCCTCCCAAATAGGGGAGGCGGGAGCTCAAGGTTTTGGGCGTATAAAATGGACACGCCCGGAACCGTGTATACGTCCGGTGTCATCGCACCCGAGGCAGAACCTCGAATCCCTGTCTGCGATGGCTAACGGATTCCTATTGAAAGGGATTGTAATGGCTGTAAAGCACCTTAAGCCGACCTCCGCTGGTAGGCGTTGGCAGACGATCTCCGACTTCTCCGAGATCACCTGCACCAAGCCCGAGAAGTCTCTTCTCGAGCCCCTGCCCAAGAAGGCCGGTCGTAACAACAACGGCCGCATCACCACCCGCCACCAGGGCGGCGGCGTGAAGCGTCGTTACCGCGTGATCGACTTCAAGCGCAACAAGGACGGCGTGCCCGCCAAGGTTGCCACGATCGAGTACGATCCGAACCGTTCCGCTCGCATCGCTCTGCTGCACTACGCTGACGGTGAGAAGCGCTACATCCTGGCCCCCAAGGGCCTCGAGGTCGGTCAGACCATCATGTCCGGTTCTGACGCCGACATCAAGCCGGGCAACGCTCTGCCCCTCGCCGACATCCCCGTCGGTACGCTCATCCACGCTGTCGAGTTCCAGCCGGGCAAGGGCGCTGCTATCGCCCGTTCCGCCGGTAACTCCTGCCAGCTGATGGGTAAGGAGGGCAAGTACGCTATCGTCCGTATGCCTTCCTCCGAGATGCGCCGCATCCTCGTTACCTGCCGCGCCACCGTCGGTGAGGTCGGCAACGCCGATCACTCCAACATCGTCATCGGCAAGGCCGGCCGTAAGCGTCACATGAACGTGCGCCCGACCGTCCGCGGTACCGTCATGAACCCTGTCGACCACCCGCACGGCGGTGGCGAGGGCAAGAACCACACCTCTGGTCGTCCCTCCGTTACCCCCTGGGGTAAGCCGACGAAGGGCCTTCGTACGCGCAAGAAGAAGAAGGTCTCGAACCAGCACATCATTCGTCGCCGTAAGAAGTAATTTCGGATACCGAGTTTTAGGAGAAAGCACTTATGAGCAGAAGTCTCAAAAAGGGCCCGTTCGTGGAGACTCGCCTTCTCTCGCGTATCACCGCGATGAACGAGGCTGGCAAGAAGGACGTCGTGAAGACCTGGTCCCGCGCGTCCACCATCTTCCCCGAGATGGTTGGTCACACCATCGCCGTCCACGACGGCCGCAAGCATGTGCCCGTGTATGTTACCGAGTCCATGGTTGGTCACAAGCTCGGCGAGTTCGCGCCGACTCGTACGTTCCGTGGCCACAAGGCCAAATAGGGGGTTAACCGTAAATGGCAACTAAGTCTATTGAAACTGAGGCCACCGAGGTTCGCGCCGTCGCTAAGTACGTGCGTGTTTCCCCCAGCAAGGCCCGCCTGGTGGTCGATCTGATCCGCCGCAAGCCTGTCGCTCAGGCCTTCGACATCCTCCACTTCTGCGACCGCGCCGTCGCCGTGGATGTCGAGAAGGTTCTCCGTTCCGCCGTTGCGAACGCCGAGAACAACAACGGTCTGCGTGCCGACAACCTGGTTGTCGCCGCTGCCTATGTTGACGAGGGTCCGACGCTTAAGCGCATCCGTCCCCGCGCCAAGGGTTCCGCTTCTCGCATTCTGAAGCGTACTTCCCACATCACCGTCGTCGTTGCTCCTCGAAAGGAGGCGTAAAGCTGTATGGGTCAGAAAGTCTACCCCACCGGCTTCCGTCTTGGCATCACCGAGAACTGGCGCTCCCGCTGGTTCGCAGAGAAGGATTACGCTAAGACCCTCGGTAACGATCTCGAGATCCGCAAGTACCTCGAGAAGCGTCTTTCCCGCGCAGCTGTCTCCCGTGTCGAGATCGAGCGCGCTGGCGACAAGGTGAAGGTCATCATCCTCACCGCTCGCCCCGGCGTTGTCATCGGTAAGAAGGGTGCCGAGATCGATACCCTCCGCACCGAGCTCGAGAAGGTCGCTGGCGTCTCCAAGGGCCAGCTCTCCGTCGACGTTGTCGAGATCAAGCGCCCCGAGCTCGACGCCAACCTCGTTGCTCAGTCTATCGCCGAGCAGCTCGAGGGCCGCGTTGCCTTCCGTCGCGCTATGCGCAAGGCTGTCCAGTCTGCCCGCAAGGCCGGCGCTAAGGGCATCCGTATCCAGTGCTCCGGTCGTCTCGGCGGTGCCGAGATGGGCCGTCGTGAGTGGTACCGCGAGGGTCGCGTGCCTCTGCACACCCTCCGTGCCAAGATCGACTACGGCACGGCTGTCGCCAGCACCACCATGGGCGCTTGCGGCGTGAAGGTCTGGATCTACCTGGGCGAGAAGCTCCCGGGCCAGCCTGTTCCCAACCCTGCACTCGAGGGCTCTTCCCGTCCTCGTCGTCGTAACTCCGAGAGGAGGGGTCAGTAGTGCTTGCCCCTAAGCGTATTCTTCACCGCAAGGTGCAGCGTGGCTCCATGAAGGGCCAGGCCAAGGGTAATACCGAGCTGCATTTCGGCGAGTTTGGTATCCAGGCTCTCGAGGCCCATTGGATCACCAACCGTCAGATCGAGGCCGCTCGTATTGCAATGACCCGCTACATGAAGCGTGGCGGTCGTGTCTACATCACGATCTTCCCCGATAAGCCCATCACTAAGAAGCCTGCTGAGACTCGCATGGGTTCTGGTAAGGGTAACCCCGAGGAGTGGGTGGCCGTCGTCAAGCCCGGCCGCATCATGTTCGAGGTCAAGGGTGTTCCCGAGGAGGTCGCTCGCGAGGCTCTGCGTCTTGCGCAGCACAAGCTCCCCATCAAGACCAAGATTGTTGCTGCTAAGAACGCTGAGCAGCGCATCGAGAAGGAGATGGCTGAGGAGGCCGCTCTCGAGGCCAAGTGGGCTGCTGAGGACGCCGCCGCCGCCAAGGAGGAGAACTAATGAAGCCCGCAGAGATTCGTGAGCTCTCGGACGCTCAGCTCGTTGAGAAGCTGAAGGAAATGCGCGCCGAGCTCTTTAACCTTCGTTTCCAGATGGCCACCAGCCAGCTGGACAACACCGCTCGCGTCAACACCGTGAAGAAGGACATCGCTCGCGTCCTCACGGAGCAGCGCGCCCGCGAGATCGCAGCGGAGAAGTCCGCTGTCGCCGAGTAGGACCTAAGGAGAGAACATGACTGATTCGCGTAACTCGCGTAAGGTCCGTACGGGTGTCGTTACCTCCGTCTCCGGTGCCAAGACCATTGTTGTCACCATCACCGAGCGCAAGCGTCACCCCAAGTACGGCAAGATGATGACCAGCTCCAAGAAGCTGCACGCTCACGACGAGGAGTGCACGGCTGGCGTGGGCGATACCGTCCGCGTTATGGAGACCCGTCCTATGTCCAAGATGAAGCGTTGGCGCCTCATCGAGGTCGTCGAGCGCGCTAAATAAGCAGTCGCTCTTACGACTTGTACGTTTCCGAAGATGTGCGTATGCCTGGCTTGCATACCACGGGCCGTATAAAGGCTGCGCACCTCTCTTCGGTTCTTAGTTCGGAGGAACATCTACCATGATTCAGATGCAAACCATGCTGAACGTCGCCGACAACTCCGGCGCTCGCAAGATTCGCTGCATCAAGGTGCTTGGCGGTTCCAAGCGTCGTTATGCAGGCATCGGCGATGTGTTCATCGGTGCTGTCCAGGAGGCTACCCCTGGCGCCAACGTCAAGAAGAAGGACGTTGTCCGTTGCGTCGTCGTTCGCACCGTTAAGGAGATCCGCCGCAAGGATGGCTCCTACATTCGCTTTGATGAGAACGCCTGCGTTGTCATCAACAACGATGGTTCGCCCGTCGGCACCCGTATCTTCGGGCCTGTCGCTCGCGAGCTTCGTGACAAGAAGTACATGAAGATCGTCTCGCTCGCTCCCGAGACCCTGTAGTTAGGGGAGATATATGTATATCAAGAAGGGCGATAAGGTCCAGGTTCTCTCTGGTAAGGATCGCGGCAAGCAGGGCGTTATCCTGCGTGCTCTCCCCGCCGAGAACAAGGTCGTTGTCGAGGGCGTTTCGGTCGTCAAGAAGGCCGTCAAGCCCAACGCTGCCAACCAGCAGGGCGGCATCGTTTCGCAGGAGGCTCCCATCGACGCCTCCAACGTCAATCTCGTCTGCCCCGAGTGCGGTAAGGTTACCCGCGTCGGTCACGAGAAGGACGGCAAGAACAAGCTGCGCGTCTGCAAGAAGTGCGGCCACAAGTTCTAAGCTGCCCGCAACATCAAGTTGCTAGCAAAGGCCCGGATGCCCCACGGCACCCGGGCCTTTTTTCTATCCCTACTCATTGGGGACAGGCTTAAATGAGTACCCTAACTGGGTAAGCATAAATGAGCGGGTCGTGCTGTATAAATTGCTTGTGTGCGCGTTTATGCGCGTTAGATTGCGTTTAATTACGCACCTATGCGTATATATGCGCCGTTTACGGGGCAATAATGACCGTTTAGCGGTGAGATACGCAAAAACGCGCACTGACGCGCGTGTTTGTGCGAATATAGAGCTGTCAGAAATGCAAGACGTTCTATGACACAGGAGACACATAATGGCAGATTCCAAGCAGGCTCCACTCGACGCCGCGGCAGCCGCCAAAGCAGCATTTGCTTCGGTCCAGGACAAGCCGTTCCCTAACGACATCTTTACGGCTCCCGAGCTCCGTTGGGCTGTGATCGGTTGCGGCGTTATTGCCAACCAGATGGCTCAGTCCCTTGCCCTGGCCGGCCGCAAGCTTACGGGCGTTGCCAACCGCACGCTCACCAAGGCTCAGACTTTTGCCGACCAGTACGGCGTCGAGAAGGTCTATGACACGGTTGAGGATCTCTACGCCGATCCTGACATCGACGCCGTCTACATCACCACCCCGCACAACACCCATATCACCTATCTGCGCGCCGCCCTGGCGGCCGGCAAGCACGTTCTCTGCGAGAAGGCCATCACGCTCAACTCCGCCGAGCTCGATGAGGCCCGCGCCATTGCCGCCGAACACAACGTGGTCCTTATGGACGCTACCACGGTGCTCCACATGCCCTTGTATCAAGAGCTGCGCCGCCGCATGGATGCCGGCGAGTTTGGCCGCATGAACCTCGCTCAGCTCAACTTTGGTAGCTACAAGGAGTACGGCGACCTGACCAACCGTTTCTACAATCGCAACCTCGCCGGCGGTGCCATGCTCGATATTGGCGTATACGCCCTGTCCGTCATGCGCCTGTTTATGGCGAGCCAGCCCGTCGAGGTCGTGTCTCTGGGTAACACCTGCGAGACCGGCGTGGACGTTGCAGGCGGCATCGTCTGCCGCAATGCCGAGCAGCAGCTGGGCGTCGTGAGCCTTACGCTCCACTCCAAGCAGCCAAAGCGCTCGGTTATCAGCTTTGACAATTGCTATGTCGAGGTCAACGAGTATCCGCGCGCCGATCACGCGACGATCGTGTGGACCGCGGACGGTCATCGCGAGGAGGTCGCCGCGGGCACCGAGGCTTATGCCCTGTGCTACGAGATGGCTGACCTCGAGCAGGCCGTCGCCGGCGACGATTCCAAGCGTGAGCTTCTGGATTATGCTTCTGATGTGATGGAGCTCATGACCAAGCTCCGCGCCGATTGGGGAGTCGTCTACCCCGAGGAGGAGTAAGCGATGCTTGCGGAAGATAGGCTCAATACGATCGTGTCGATGGTGCAGCAGGCTGGCTCGGTAACGGTGCCCGAGCTTGCCGATGCCCTGGGCGTGACGGCCTCTACCATTCGACGCGACCTACAGACGCTCGACCGAGCGCACCGCATCGCCAAGGTGCACGGTGGCGCGACAAGTCTTGAGCGCGCGCACGTGACGCGCGACCTAACGATCAGTGAGCGCAGTGATCTCCATAACGACGACAAGGAGCGTATCTGCGCCCGCGCCGCGGCGCTCGTGGAGCCCGAGAGCTTTGTGTACATCGATTCGGGTTCGACAACGCTCAGACTCATCGAGCATCTTCCGCATCTCGAATCGGTCACCTATGTGACTGATTCCGTGCTCCATGCTCAGCATCTCGCTGTGCGCGGCATGCGCACCGTGGTGCTGGGCGGCGAGCTTAAACCCGAGACCGAGGCGCTCGTTGGCCCCGATGCTCTGGCAACCCTAGACCGCTACAACTTTAACTGCGGCTTTTGGGGTTCTAACGGCATTGCCGCCGAGCAGGGCTTTACGACGCCCGATATCGAGGAGGCACAAGTAAAGCGTATCTCGATGCGCCATACGGCCAAGCGCTTCGTAATCTCGGACGCCAGTAAATTTGGCATGGTGGCGCCCGTCAAGTTCGCGGACTTCCGTGACGCAACGATTATTACCGCAGGCGATGTCCCTGCCAAGTACCGGGCAATGGACAACGTCATCACGGTCTAACAGCAGGGGACGGGCTAAGGCCAAAACCATTTAGTTTTCTCAATAGAAAAGCGGCAACGTCCATCACGGGCGTTGCAGCTTTTGTTGTCTACCGGTTTGTCTAAGTCTGTAACAACTAGACCGTTAAAAGTGGGCCAGGTGTTACAGATTGAGATACTTCCGAACCGCGCCGTCCCTTTGTCTCAATCTGTAACATCTGAGCTTGATTTTGCCGAGTTACTGTTACAGATTGAGATTTTCCCTTAAGGGGGATTCGAATGTCTCGATCTGTAACAGATAGGCCGGAAAATGAGCTCTAACTGTTACAGATCCAGACGTTTTGGGACCGCGGCTGAGCCATTGCGACAAAGCCACCACAAAGGTGCCTGTCCCTTTTTGGCAGGTTTTAGGGCTCCCAGGGGCAGGGGGCTTCGATGTGGATGTGCTCGCCGGTTACGGGATGCGTGAAGGACACGCTGTGGGCGTGGAGCATCAGGCCGCAGGGGCGCGGCGTTCCGTACAGGTCGTCGCCAACCAGGGGATGACGCTCGCTGGCCAGGTGCACGCGAATCTGATGCTTGCGGCCGGTGAGCAGCTCGACATCAATATACGAGCGCGTGGGCAGGCCACGGCGGCTCTTAAGACGCTTGAGTACCTTGACGCGCGTCTGAGACGGCTTGCCGCTGGCGCCAACGCGCATCTTGCGGCTATCGTGGCGGTCGCGGGCGATGGGCTTGTCGATGAGCTTTTCGTTCCAGTCGATTTTGCCCTCGGCGAGCGCCAGGTAGTGCTTTTCGAATGCGTGGTCGATGATCATCTGGTCAAAAGCGGGTTGCGTCTGCTTGTCGAGCGAGAACAACACCACGCCGGTGGTGTTGCGGTCCAGGCGGTTGAGCGGCTGCATGTCAGTCGCGGCAAAGCCGTCGCCCATCGCCAGTAGCAGATCGCTGGCGTAGTCAGTAAGTGTGCGCTCGCCGGTGCCGTCACCGTGGACGATCATGCCAGCGGGCTTGTCGATGGCCATGAGCCAGGCGTCGCAGTAGAGGACTTGAGGTTCTTCGTTCACGTGTAAGCCTTTCGGTTAGCTAATTCCCACAAACATGCAGCCCGAGGTGGCGCCGCGCAGGCGGGCGGCGGGCTTGCGGCCGGCATGGATTTCAAACATATCATACTGGCCACACTGGGCGGCA